>JBFYOO010000131.1:0-3501 GCA_041303785.1 Micrococcales bacterium | reverse complement strand
AAACGTTCTGGCGACCGGCGAGGCAATACTCGCATTCGCCGCAGCTGCCAACCATCGTGCCAACACCAACTCGATCGCCAACCTTGTGCTTGGTAACTTTGCTGCCTACTTCGAGAACGTGCCCTGAAATCTCGTGACCGGGAACCATCGGAAAGATGCCCTCAAACCACTCGTTGCGAGCCTGGTGCAAGTCGCTGTGGCAGATGCCAGAGAAGGCAATTTCGATGCGAACGTCGTGCTCGCCAACTTCGCGAGTCTCGATTGTGGTCTTGGCGAATGCGCTCGTCGGGCTGGCTACCGATAGAACCTGAATAGTTGTCATTCTTCGAGTCTAAGCACCTTAGGCAACAAAAGAACTGCTCGGCAGGTCTTTCTCGTCTTCTGTGATTGCGCTCACGATTCGTGCCACAACGTCTTCGGTTTTGAGTCCGACACCGAATGCAGGTGCTTGACCAAAGATTGCTCGAGTAGCTAATCCAGACTCGGTGTGCCCCGGCCTTGCGTCAATCCATCTGATTCCTGCGCGGCGCAATTCGCGAGTGGCCGCGGTAGCGTATCCGTGCATTGCTGTTTTGCTAGCCGAGTATGAACTGAGGCCAGCCATTGGCGTTTCGGCAATCACACCAGAGATCGACACCACGAATGGTGAATTGTTTGCGGCAGCCGATTTCTCGAGTAGACCAAGCAGGGCAGTGACCAAAGCAACCTGGCCGAGAAAGTTCACTTTCATAAGACGTTCGGTGATTGCACTCGGTGTCTCTGCGGCAGAACCGAAAGCAACTTCACCTGCGGCGAGAATGATGCCGTCGATGCTTTCACCAGAAGCCAAAATTAAGCTTGTTGCGCGCTCTATCGAGGCCTGATCTCTCAGGTCGAGCACATGCTTTTCGGACACCGAGCTGCCGAGCCGCTGCAACGAAGCTTCGCTGCTGGCCGTGCCAATAACCAAGGCTGAAGCAGCGCTTAGCTGCTCTGCGAACTGAGCGCCAAAGGCTCCGCTTGCTCCAACCACGAGAATTCTGCGACCTGCAAGTTCTGTCATTTTGCTCTTTCGTTGTTTAGTTAGTCGAACCCTACCCAATCGAACAGCGCTCAGGTTGCAAAACTTCCTGCCAGCTTAAGACCTGGCGACGAATAAACTGGGGCCATGACCGAGCAAACTTTTGCCGCCGCCGCGAGCCAAACAGTTAGTCTCGCGATTTTTGAGATCGGTGCGGTCTTTATCTTGCTCGGCCTACTTTCATTTCTGTCGCTCAAGCTTCGAATCTCAAACATCCCGTTGTTTTTGCTTGCCGGGCTAGCGCTTGGCAAGGGCGGCATTGTTCCGCTAGAACTGAGCGAGGACTTTCTGAACATTGGTGCCGAAATTGGTGCCATTTTGCTGCTGCTGGTGCTTGGTTTTGAATATTCCGCAAAAGAGCTTGCGCTCACGATGCGCAGCAAGTGGCAGGCGGGTGTGCTTGATCTAGTGGTCAACTCGGTGCCCGCGGCCCTTCTGGCTTTTGCGCTTGGCTACGGGCCGCTCGGCGCACTGGCTTTCGCCGGAATCATGTTTGTGTCTTCTTCGGGTATCGCCAGTCAGTTGATTCGTGAAACTGGCTTCTCAAAATCGGGTGTGGCCAAACGCGCGACCAGCATTCTGGTTTTTGAAGACATCATGCTGGCTCCTTATCTGCCGCTCTTGGCGGCACTGACCCTTGGCCTTAGCGTCTTTGCGGGCATGGCCTCGGTTGGTGTGGCGCTGGCGGTAACCGCGACGGTGTTTGTATTGGGTTACGGTCGCGAGATTCCCGGGTTGCGCTCGCTCGCCAAACAAGGTCAAGGTGTCTTGCTGCTTTTGGTTTTCGGTGTGACTCTCGCTGCTGCCGGAGGAGCTTCGCTAGCCGGATTCTCGGGCGCAATTGCGGCCTTTTTGGTTGGTCTCTTGCTAACCGGTGAAGTGGCCGAATCGCTTAGAAGCAGATTTGCGCCTCTGAGAGAGTTGTTCTCGGCAATCTTCTTTATGTTTTTTGGACTTAGCATTTCAGCACTCGATGTTGTCGCGGTCTTGCCAATTGCTTTGGCCTTTGCAGTGGTAGGCATAGCCGGCAAGTTTGCTGTGGGCTGGTGGATTGGCCGCGACATGGCAGACCCGATGAGTTGGAAGCGCATTGGAGCATTTCTCTCAGCCCGTGGCGAGTTTTCGATGATCATCGCCGGAGCCGTGGCAATCAACGTGACTATGGCCAACGTTCGAGAAATCACCTTGGCAATCGTGGTAATCACAGCAACCTTCTCGACCATCGCAATAAGGGCTTTTAGAAGCAAATTTGAAGGTTAACTCTTGGCTTTTTCTGCGCTAGTTCGGCCAACCGCGCCCTAGCATTAGGGGAGATTGGAGCTCACGTGATCAAAACCCTGAGAAAAGCAAGCGCCGAGTTTTTTGGCACCGCACTTTTGGTCTGCGTTGTCGTGGGCTCTGGAATCATGGGCACGAATCTTTCAAACGACAACGCTGTATCGCTTCTGGTCAACACATTCTCGACAATTTTTGCGTTGGCTCTTTTGATTCTCTTACTCGGCCCTGTTAGCGGCGCGCACTTCAACCCGGCGGTAACTCTGGTGCAGTTTCTTTCAAAGAGCATCTCAGTTGCCACATCGCTTGCCTACCTGGTGGCTCAGGTTGCTGGTGCAATCGTGGGTGCGCTCGTTGCCAATGCGATGTTCGACCTGGCTGTCTTTCAGGTTTCTAGCAACTTGCGAGTCACCTCGGGAACGCTTATCGGCGAGGTGATTGCGACTGCAGGATTGGTCGCGTTGATTCAGATTTTGATTAGCCGCAAACAAGACTCGCTAATTGCCATCTCTGTTGCGGCCTGGATTGGCTCGGCCTACTTTTTCACGTCATCAACTTCTTTTGCCAACCCTGCCGTAACCGTCGGTCGTATCTTCTCTGATACCTTTGCCGGCATATCACCCGCGTCGGTTCTGCCTTTCATCGGTGCGCAGCTTGTCGGCGCGCTAATTGGTTTTGTTGCGGCAAGAACGTTGACACAGAACAAGAAGGCTCGTTAGCTCTTGAGCGCAACTCGCAACCCATGAATGGCTCGGTCATCAGAGCAGCAGTGGCTCTGCTAAGAGCCAGTCACTTTCCGCAGACTGTCGCGATGATTCTGTTTCTGACCGTTGCTGCTGTGATCATCTCTGTGCAGGGGCTGAACTTGGTGTGGTTCATGGCAGCTGTGCTTTGCGGACAACTAAGCGTGGGTTGGCTGAACGACTTCGTTGATGCGAGTCTCGATAGTTCGGTTGAGCGTTCAGATAAGCCGGTGGTTGCCGGCACTCTTCAGAGGTCGGCTCTCAAGGTTCCGATTGCGGTTGCGTTGATCTTGGTTGTGCCTCTGTCGATTCTGGCGGCTGGGTTCATCGGTGGCATGGCGCACATTTTGGCCGTGGCTTCTGCCCACGTTTACAACCTGTATCTCTCACGCACCATCTGGTCGTGGTTGCCATACGCCGTCT
>JBFYOO010000130.1:0-7485 GCA_041303785.1 Micrococcales bacterium | reverse complement strand
GCCGTGACGGCGGAACCACCTGGTTTACCAGCGCAGCGACAAACGCCCTGTCTACGCGCGTGATTAGACCGACAAAGGGCACAACCTGGCAGTACCGCGTTGCCGCATACACGCCGTTTGGTTTTGGTGAGTTCAGCAATGTCGTGCCGATTACTGTTTCGGCATCGGCTCCATCAGTGCCATATTGGAGTCGCGTGGCCTTCGCTGCCGATGGCAGCATCGACCTCCGTTTCAACACTCCGAGCGATAACGGCGGCTCACCAATTACTGGCTACACGGTTCAGAAGTCGGTTGACCAGGTTAACTGGACGACCTTTGCGACTCCAGCTTTTGGAACCAACACCCTAAATATTCCTCGTGAAAACCCGGGTGTGAGACTCTACTTGCGCGTGACAGCAACCAACGCTCTCGGTGTTTCAGTTGCATCGGTGACTAGCATTCAGATGCCTTTCTTGAAGGCTTCTGCGGCACAGAACTTTGCAGTGGTTGACATGCAAACTTATGTGCGTGCAACTTGGGCTCCCGCGGCAAACCTAGGTGGTTCAACTTATGTTGTCTACCGCATCGAAGTGAGTCGCGACGGTGGAAACACCTGGTCGCAACTCACCTCTGTCTCTGGCGCCTCGACGAGCGCCAACCTCACTCGGCCTGCTAAGTCAACAACCTGGCAATACCGCATCACCACGTTTACTAGTTTCGGATTCGGAGACTCGACTGCTGCGATTACAATTGCCGCACCTGCAACCGTTCCGTCGACCCCATCGATTCGCACGTTCACGATGAACCCAGATCAAACCATGAGCCTGACGTTCAATGGGCCCTCTGACCTTGGTGGCTCAGCCCTAACCGGCTACATCGTCGAGCGCTCGAGCAACGCATCAACCTGGACGGTTATGAGCAACCTCACCGCTATTGGGGGTCCGGTTGTTCTAGAGAAGCAAGCACCTGGCACATTGGTCTACGTTCGCGTCTTGGCGGTTAACGCGATCGGAAGTTCTGCACCGAGCTCATGGCGTTCGCTGCAGACCCCGTTTGTGCAGGCCAGCGCGGTTCAGAACCTGACGGCAACTCCTGGTTCATTTGTGGCGTTGCGTTGGCAAGCACCTAGCGACCTGGGAGGCTCGACTTCGGTTAGGTACTACCGTCTAGAGTCTTCTGCCGACGGTGTCAAGTGGTCAAACTTTGCAAACGTTAGCGGACTTTCTTGGAACGTCAGCAACCCAGCCAAGGGCACAACAATGAACTACCGCGTGACCGCGCTCACCGGTTTCGGGCTTGGTTTGCCTAGTGTCGTGGCGGCCACCGCGCCTATAACGGCACCGAGCTCGGTAACCTCACTCTCCACCACGCGCAACAGTGCAACGCTCTTCACAGTCAACTTCAACCGACCGAGTGATCTTGGCGGATTGGCAGAGTGGACATATCGCATCGAGCGCCAGCAGGGCAATGCCTATTCGGCAGTTGCTTCGGCAACCGGCGCAGCAAGCAACTCGGTGCAGCTAGAAGCACCTGCGAGAAATGCTTATGGCTACTACCGTGTGATTGCAACTAACGCCAAGGGTGATTCGGTTGCTTTCAGCTTCTGGGTCAGAGGGTAAAGCTTAAGCAAAAAAAAGACCCCGTCTCGCGACGGGGTCTTTTTTGCTTGCTAAAGAACTACAGCAAGGCTCAGGTTTGTGATGGTCAGTGCCATGATTAGCGGCACAACCCATTTCGGTGGTGCCTGCTTTTTCTTGAATGTGTAAGCAATGAAGAAGATCGCGGTTAGCGATGCGCTCTTCAGGCTGACCACGAGGTGGTTAACCTCATCGCCATTTGCCGGCAACATTCCGGCAAGAGCTAAACCGGTTGCAAGTGAAAGCCAAGCTCCATGAAGAATGCTTGGCAAAACTACTGCACCATTCTTGAATGATTTGATCTGGCCCAATGTGCCAGCCATGATTGATGCGAAACCCAAAAGGTGAAACACCAGGGTGATTTTGATTGCTAGATCCATTACTTCATACTAGCCATGAGCACTGCTGCTTCAACGGCTTCACGACCTTTGTCTTCTTTCGAATCTGGCAACCCGGCCCGGTCTAGAGCCTGCTGCTCGTCGTTCACCGTTAGCAAGCCGAAGCCAATCGGAATTCCGGTATCTAGCTGCACGCGGGTTAGCCCGTCGGTGGCTGCGCGGCAAACATACTCGAAGTGCGGGGTTTCGCCGTAAATTACGCATCCAAGCGCAATCACAACGTCGGCACCCTGGTCGATCGCATACTGGGCCGCAAGCGGCAGCTCAAAAGCACCTGGCACGTTCCAGATTTCGTAGGTGTCGTTGCCGGCCTCCTTTAGCGCTCGCTCGGCACCGGCCTGAAGGCCGTCCATGACTTTCTTGTGCCAACCGGTTACCAGCACGGCCACCTGAAGGTCGCTGGCATCGACGTTGAAGTTGGGTGCTCCACCAGCCATTACTGCTCCTCCGGAAGAATGTGCCCCATGCGAGCACGCTTGGTCGCCATATACCCGGCATTTTCTAAAGCCTGCCCAACTAGCACGGGCACATACTCGTTCACCGGAATGCCAGCGCTGTTCAAGAAACCGCTCTTTGCCGGGTTGTTCGTCATAAGGCGCACGCTGCTGACTCCCATGTCGCGCAAGATTGCAACGGCGGCACCGTATTCACGGTTCTCGCTTGGCAAGCCCAGAGCTAGGTTTGCGTCAACCGTGTCGTAGCCCTGGTCTTGCAGAGAGTATGCGCGCAGTTTGTTTAGCAGACCGATGCCGCGGCCTTCTTGACCGCGCAGGTAAATCACGATTCCGCCATTCGGGTCATTTGCAATCTGATCGAGAGCAAAATCAAGCTGTGGGCCACACTCACATTTGAGCGAACCGAAGGCTTCGCCGGTGATGCACTCACTGTGCATGCGAACCAAGACATTCTCACCGCTCGGGTTTCCAGAAATGATTGCCACGTGGTCTGCCGTCGTCTTGATGTCGTAGTAGCCGCGAAGGGTGAAGTTTCCGTGGCTGCTCGGCAGCTTGGCTACAGCGTCGAGACGAATGCGGTTGTTCGGATTAATCGTGTGACTAATCTCGTGTGTGGTTAGGTAGTCGATGATCTGTTCGATTGTGATGACCGGCAGCTTCTCGCGAGCACCAACCTCGATTAGTTCGGGTAGACGCATCATGCTGCCGTCTTCGCTAACCATCTCGCCAATCACGCCAACCGGGTTTAGACCCGCTAGTTTGAGCAGGTCAACAGTTGCCTCGGTGTGGCCAGCGCGACCAAGCACACCCGCAGGGTGAGAGCGCAGCGGCAGCATGTGACCTGGGCGAATCAGTGACTCGGGGTTCGAGTTCGGGTCGGCAAGCACGTTGGCGGTGTTCGCGCGCTCCTCGGCGCTAACGCCGGTGGCCTTGCGATTAGTGGCATCTACCGTGATGGTGTAGCTGGTGCCGTGCGGGTCTTTGTTGTTGGTGGTCATCAACGGCAGGTCTAGGTCGTTGGCACGAGACTCTTCCATCGGCACGCAGAGGTAACCCGTGGTGTTGCGCACCATCCAGGCCATCCACTCGGGGGTGACCAGCTCGGCAGCGATGATTGCGTCGCCCTCGTTCTCGCGATCGGCCGCATCGGCAACAAGCACAGGCTTGCCGGCGCGAAGGGCCTCGAGTGCTGACTCAATGGTTGATAGTTGCATTAGTTTTTCCTTGCTTCGAGTAGTCGTTCGATGTGCTTTGCCATGACGTCTGCCTCGACGTTGACCTTCGCGCCAACCTGCTTGCTGCCAAGCGTGGTTAGTGCGAGTGTTTCTGGAATCAGGCTGAGCCCGATGAAGTCGTCGCCGACTTCGTTAACGGTTAGTGAAACACCGTCGATTGTGATCGAGCCCTTGAGCACGATGTACTTCATCAATTCAACTGGGATGCTCACGCGTAACCACTCCCAGTTCTCACTAGGTTCGCGCGATATGATTTTGCCAACGCCGTCAACGTGACCCTGAACTACGTGACCGCCGAAGCGAGTTGCCGCAGTCATTGCGCGCTCGAGGTTCACCGGGTCGCCAACTTTGAGCTCGCTAAGAGAAGTGCGGTCTAGCGTCTCTTTCATAACGTCGGCGGTAAAACTGTTGTCGTCGAACTCGACGGCGGTCAAACAGGTGCCGCTAACCGCAATTGAATCGCCGCGCTTCACATCGCTAACCACGGTTGGGCCTTCGAGTGTCAGGCGAACAGCATCTGCCTGTTGTTCGATGGCCTTTACGCGTCCGAGTTCTTCGATAATTCCGGTGAACATTAGTTTTCGCCTTCTGTCTGTGTTGGTGGGCTTGCGCTAATCAGCAGGTCTTCGCCAAGCAGCTCAACCTCGTCGAATTGCCAGCGGCTGATGTCGCTCATGGTCTCGATTCCTAGGTCTCTGAGCGCTAGGCGGCTGCCGCCCAGCAGGGTAGGGGTTAGGTAAACCAGCAGTTGGTCGGCCAAACCCGCGCGAACAAAGGCGCTGGCCAGCTCTGCGCCACCTTCGACCCAGAGGTGTCGGTGGCCAAGTTTGAACAGTTCGCGGGTCACGTGTTCGAGGTCATGGGTTTCAAAACGCAGGGTCTCGGCTGCGTTGCTGAACACGCGCTTGTTGCCATCGAGTGCTCGCATGCCGATAACGACCCGTAGTGGCTGGTGCTCATAGAGAGTGCCGTCTGGGGTGCGAGCGGTTAGCTCTGGGTCATCAATTTCGACCGTGTTCGTGCCCACGGCAATCGCATCGATTCTTGAACGGCGCAAGTGCACATCGAAGCGGGCGTCTTCGCCGCTTATCCATTTTGAAGTGCCATCGTTTGCTGCGGTTCTGCCGTCGAGAGTCGAAGCCCACTTGATCGTTACGAATACTCGCTGATTTTGAGTTGCGGTCTTCCAGACGCGAATGAGTTCTTCTGCTTCGTCTTCGAGAATTCCCTCGATAACTTCAACGCCAGCTTTGGCAAGTTTTTCTGCGCCACCGCTCGAGGCCTCACCAGGGTCGTTCGCTGCGAAAACCACGCGTGAGATTCCAGCGGAGATTAGTGCGTCGGCGCAAGGGCCGGTCTTGCCGGTGTGGTTGCAAGGTTCGAGAGTCACAACCGCTGTGAATCCGGTCGGCAAAGCTGCGTCGCCGGCTAGACCAAGTTTTTCTCGCAAGTTGCGCAACGCCATTACTTCTGCGTGGGGAGTGCCGGCACCCTCGTGCCAACCTTCGGCGGCCACTTCGCCGGCTGCGTCGAGAATCACGGCACCAACCTGAGGGTTGCCACCAAATTCTGGGCCGCGTGTAGCTAGCTCAAGCGCGAAGCTCATCGCGGTCTCAAACTGGTTCATGTGCCATCCGTGTTCTGCAGTGTTGCGGTGCGAACTTCGGGGCGCGGCAAAATGCCGGTCACTGCATCGCAAAAACGCGCGCAGCGACCCTGTTCTTCTCCCATCCGGACTTTAACCGTCGGCTCTGGAATTTCACCAAATCAACCGCCGAGCGTCAGCAGAACCTGGGTTCTGAATTCAACTCGTCGGGTCGCGGGCTTTACCGCCGGCTCAGATTTTCACTGACCCCGAAGAACTTTGTTACTGGTCTATCTTCACACTAAACAGGGCTAGATGCCAGATTAATTCTGGGATGCAGCCCTGGCGACCCGAGTTTAAGCCGCGAAAATTAGCCGCGTGCTGCGGTGAAACCGACGGCCTCGTAGACAGCCTTGAGGGTCTTTTCGGCCTGGTCGTTGGCGCGCTCGGCTCCAACAGCCAGCAGGCGATCGAGCTCGGCAGGGTCAGACAAAAGCTCTTCGGCGCGGGCCCTAATCGGGTCGAGGTGAGCCACAACCACATCGGCCAAATCGCCTTTTAGGGCACCATAGCCGGCACCCGCAAAACGCTCTTCTAGCGAGCGAACGCTCTCCCCAGTAATCGCCGAGTAGATGCCTAACAGGTTGCTCACGCCAGGCTTGGCATCGCGGTCGAATCGAATCTCGCCGTCGGTGTCGGTTACGGCAGTCTTGAACTTCTTGGTGATGGTGTCGTTGTCATCCATGATGTTGACGACACCCTTGGGGTCGCCTGACTTTGACATCTTGGCGGTCGGGTTTTGCAGGTCATAAATCTTTGCGGTCTCTTTGAGAATCACGGCTTCTGGAACAGTGAACGTCTCGCCGAAACGGGAATTGAAACGAGTTGCAAGATCGCGAGTGAGCTCGATGTGCTGACGCTGATCTTCGCCAACCGGAACAGCCTTTGGTTGGTAGAGCAAAATGTCGGCCGCCTGCAAAATTGGGTAGGTGTATAGGCCAACCGAAGCAGAGTCTGCGCCGGTCTTCTGCGACTTGTCTTTGAACTGAGTCATGCGGCCGGCTTCGCCCATGCCGGTGATGCACTGAAGCACCCAGGCCAGCTGTGCGTGAGCCGGCACGTGTGACTGCACAAACAGGGTGGCTTTGTCACTGTCGATGCCGGCAGCCAAATACTGCGCTGCAGTGCGGCGCGTGTTCGAACGAAGCTCAGCCGGCTCTTGCGGAACCGTGATTGCGTGCAGATCGACGATGCAATAGAAGGCGTTGTAGTCATCTTGCATCGAGGCCCAGTTGACCAGCGCGCCTAGGTAGTTGCCAAGGTGAAGCGAGCCGGCAGACGGCTGCATTCCGCTGAGAAGGTTGGGCTTGTTAGTCATTGCTCAAGTCTAAATGTCGTAGGTCACGGCAACAGGGGCGTGGTCGCTCCAACGTTCGGCATAGCTTGGTGCGCGATGCACCTTGTAATCACTGGCAACTGCGGCAAGCTTCGGGGTGGCCAGGTGGTAGTCGATGCGCCAACCGGTGTTGGTGTCGAAGGCCTGCCCGCGGTTCGACCACCAGGTGTAAGGGCCATCAACTCCCGGATGCGCACTGCGGCCGACATCGACCCATCCGTGTTTGCCAATAATCGTGTCGAAATAGGCGCGCTCTTCTGGCAAGAAACCGGCGTTCTTCAGGTTACCCTTCCAGTTCTTGATGTCGAGCTCGGTGTGGCCAACGTTTAGATCACCGAGCACTAGCGCAAGACCACCTTCGTCTGCGATCTGCTTCATGCGCTTTTGCATGGCCTCGAGAAACTTGTACTTCTCATCTTGCTTCGGTGTGCCAACCTCGCCCGAGTGAACGTAGGTGCTGATCACGGTCAGGGTCTTTTTGCCGAGTTTGAAATCGGCTTCGAGCCAACGCCCGGCACTATCAAAACTCTTTGGGCCGAGCTCTGTGCGGTGCCCCTGCGGCTTCAGTCGACTGACAACGGCAACCCCCGCGCGCCCTTTGGCCGTGGCGTTGTCGTGCAAAATGTGCCAAGGCTCGCCGCCGTGCTCGGCCTCATACTCGTTGAATAGTCTTAGCAAATCTTCGGTCTCGGCACGAACTTCTTGAAGAGCAAGGATGTCTGGCTTTGCTTCTTGCAGCCAGGCGGGCATTCCGTTGCGAAATGCAGCGCGAACGCCGTTGACGTTTACCGAAACAATCT
>JBFYOO010000129.1:0-2821 GCA_041303785.1 Micrococcales bacterium | reverse complement strand
GCCTTCGCTGGGGCCGCGGAGAATTGGCTTGCAAACACAGCCACAATCGCAAAAATGGCCAGCCAGACGCGCTGATTAAGGGTTGATATCATCTTCGGTATCCGTTTCTCTAGAACTTCGACAAGTCTAGCCCGAACGGCAAACAAGAGACTGAGTAAGCGCTTTCAGCGTTCACAGATTTAGCCCAAAAACTGAAAACACACAAACGTAACCAAGTGGGGCGTGCGGGACTTGAACCCGCGACCGACGGATTATGAGTCCGCTGCTCTAACCAGCTGAGCTAACGCCCCCAGCCGCTAAAAGTTTACCCCTGCGGGCTTACCTCGGCGGCTGCGACGACTAAAGCAGGTTCGGAATCTTCTGCTCTGCCGCAAGGTTCGCGCGTCTGAAAATCAACGTAACAACGGTCGAGAGCAGCACGATAAACAACGAGTAGAGAGCTGGTACGAGCAAAATCTGGTCTAGACCTGGACTGTCTATGTAGACAGCAACAATTACGGCAATCGCCAATGGGCCGTTGTTGATGCCGGCCTCCAGAGCAATCGTTCGCGCGTTAGCAGGGTGCAGCCGAAGCAGTTTAGACATCGAGTAGGCAGCCGCCATTCCAACCGCGCCCAGCCCAATTGCGACGACATAGGTAGGCCACTGGGTGTCAAGCAGTAATTGCCAGTTTCGAGGAACCCAAACCGCAATCAAGAATGGAATGAACAGAAGACCAAAGACGCTTCCGATTAGTTCGATAAGCGAACCAATGTTGGCACTCAACCTTCGAATCAGCATTCCGATTCCTACCGGAATGATTAGGCCGACGATTACGGTTGCAAGCTCGCCGGGTGGCACGCTAAGTGATTCGTCGAGGCCCAGAAGGTTCGAGTAAGCCCAAAGAGCCAAAGGCGTCATAATGAAGGCCCAAAGCGTTGAGTTCACTGTCATCGTCACGCTGAGCGCTACGTTTCCCTTAGAGAAATAAGTAAAAAGATTCGAGGTTGTTCCGGCAGGTACGCTACCCATGATCAGGGCACCGAGAGCTATAAACAGCACACCTTCTGGAGGAGAGAAAGGAAGAAGCACGGCCACAATGAGCAGGTACGAGGTCAGCGGCATGATGCCAAACTGAGCGACCCAGCCAACAGCCAGACCCCAAGGGCGACGCAATGCAAGAGTGAAATCCTTCAGGGTCAATCCGGCACCGAGACCGAACATGATGATCAGGATGAATACACGAAGAAGAGTTTGTTCAAACTCGTTTACAACAGTTGCCTGATTTGCAGTTTCTGCAGCGCGGATCATGAGCGAATTCATTGCTAACCCTTCTTCTTCGACATTGAAGCAATTTCTTGATTACGAAGCTCTCTGCGCAAAATCTTGCCGATTGGGCTCTTTGGCAATTCGGTAACGAATTCAACCGAACTTGGAACCTTGTATGCGGCGAGCTGAAGTCGGCAGTGAGCGATGATGTCGGCCTCGGTCGGCTGTTCTGAGCCACAGACAACGAATGCCTTGACCATCTCACCCTTACCTTCGTCAGGAACACCGATTACACCAACCTCGAGCACACCATTAAACGATGCAATCTGCTCTTCTACTTCATTTGGATAAACATTGAAGCCCGAAACCAAGATCATGTCTTTCTTGCGATCAACAATTGTGAAGTAACCATCAGAATCTCTCGTTGCAATGTCACCGGTCTTGAACCAAGCGCCACTCATAGTGGCTTTGGTCTCGTCAGGCCGCTGCCAGTATCCGAGCATGATTTGTGGACCTGATGCGTAAATTTCGCCAGGTTCACCAACGGCAGCTTCGGAACCATCTTCTTTCACACACTTGACATCGGTCGAAGGCACAGGGATGCCGATTGTGCCATCCTTGCCTTGCCCTCCAAGTGGGTTGAATGTAAGAACAGGAGAAGTTTCGGTTAGACCGTAGCCCTCGACAATTGGAGTGCCCGTGACTTTTCTCCAACGTTCAGAGACCGATTCGTGCAAAGCCATGCCACCTGCAGCCGACGCACGAAGGTGCTTAGGTGGGCTGTCGATGAACCAGCGCTCGTTTAGCAGTGCGTTGAACAAAGTGTTCACTCCGGTCATCCAAGTGACCTTGTAATTTTCGAAGACGCGTCTGAGGTTGCTTGGCGGTCTTGGTGAAGGCACCAAGAGGTTTCTAGCACCCATGTGCCAGAAACCAAGCAGGTTGATGGTGAAAGCGAAGATGTGATAGAGCGGAAGTGCCGTTACGACCACTTCTTTACCCTGTCTCATATAGTCACCACACATCCTGATGAGCTGAAGAGTGTTGGTGACCAGGTTGCCGTGCGAGAGCATAGCGCCCTTAGAAACACCCGTGGTACCACCCGTGTACTGAAGTGCGGCAATAGAGCTCTCGTCGAGACTTGCCACGTAGCCTTTTAGCTTGTCGTCAGACAGCTGCTTTGCGCCAGCGAGCAGGGCATCATTAAATTTCGTGTGACGCACAGTGATTTTCGGAAGCGTTCTGCTCCAATACTTCTGAGTCACTCGAATAACACCCGCGACAGCACCTGGAAAGTACTCTGAGATCTTTACTGTAACTACGTGCTCGATATTGGTCTTTGGCAGCACCTCAGGCAAGCGATCAGCGAACATGTCGATTACGACAAGAGCCTTCGCGCCAGAGTCTGAGAATTGGTGCACCATCTCGGTTGCCGTGTAGAGCGGGTTGGTATTGACCAAGACAAGGCCGGCCTTCAAAATGCCGAAAGCAACGATTGGATAGCTGAGGCAGTTTGGCATCTGAACGGCAACGCGGTCGCCGGCACTCAGCCCAAGAACGTCGCGAAGGTAAA
>JBFYOO010000128.1:0-3763 GCA_041303785.1 Micrococcales bacterium | reverse complement strand
TCAATTACCGTTGCCCTTACATACGGGTCAACTGCTTCTCTAAAGAATCCGCCGACTTCAGCTTGGTAAACATAAGCGAGAAGGTGCTGGTCGCCAGGAATTGAAGCAGTCCAAGTGCCCTTTTCAGCCTTGGTCATAAAGATCTCAGTTCCGGTGCGAGCTGTAAGGGTCGCATAGGTGATCAGTTTCACTCGTGTTGCTGTTGGAGCCCAAACTCTGAAATCTGTCTTGCTAGGTGAATAAGTGTTACCTAGGTCGTTGCCGGTGTAGGTAAATGCATCGGCGAAGGCCTTGCTATCCATGATTGAGCCAACGGCAACGGAACCTTTGCCATACACAGGGTGATTCACTGTGTAGGCCGATGCCACATCGACATCGGCAGCGAGGTTGAGGGTTACAAAGTTAGACGACGTTTTTCCGGCAGGAAGACTCACCGAAGAGATAGTCACATTTGCACCCTTGGCATCAGTGAGCGTGAAGTCTTCGGTCGGCGTGCCCTTCAACGTGTATTGACCATTCAAAGTCAGAGTGACTGCTTTGAAGTCATTGAGAATTGCCGAATTAATCTGCGGCTTGATTGCGCCGATTTCTGGCTCTTTTGTATAAATCTCTTTGTCTCCCTCGATCAGCCAAATCTCGGCTTTTCCGCTAGCGTCAAAGTTCTTAATGAATCGGTCACCACCGTTTGGCCAAGTTGATCCGACATCTTTCTTCGACCAGTTGCCCAGACGAGCGATGATTCCAACATTGTCGAAAGGCTTCATGCCCTCTAGCTTGAAGGTCACCTTTTTACCGAAAGAGTCTTCGCCGTCAAACTTAACTTCAGCGCCAGGGCCATCGGCACCGGTATCCATGTTCTTCCAGATCCAGAGATTCCAGTTCTCGTAGTCACCCGCAATGCGGTTGTAGTGAACCGTGATGGTCAAGGTGTCATTGGCGAGAGCCTTCGCTGGGGCCGCGGAGAATTGGCTTGCAAACACAGCCACAATCGCAAAAATGGCCAGCCAGACGCGCTGATTAAGGGTTGATATCATCTTCGGTATCCGTTTCTCTAGAACTTCGCCAAGTCTAGCCCGAACGGCAAACAAGAGATTGAGTAAGCGCTTTCATCGTTGACAGATTTTGACCAAAAGCTGCAAATACCCAAACGTAACCAAGTGGGGCGTGCGGGACTTGAACCCGCGACCGACGGATTATGAGTCCGCTGCTCTAACCAGCTGAGCTAACGCCCCCAGCCGCTAAAAGTTTACCCTTGCGGGCTTATTTCGACGGCTGCGCCGACTAAAGCAGGTTCGGAATCTTCTGCTCGGCCGCGAGGTTCGCACGTCTGAAAACCAAAGTAACGATCGTCGCTAGCAGCACGATAAACAACGAGTAGAGAGCTGGAACGAGCAGGATCTGGTCGAGACCTGGACTGTCTATATAGACAGCAACAATTACGGCAATCGCCAGTGGGCCGTTGTTGATGCCGGCCTCGAGAGCAATTGTTCGCGCGTTAGCAGGGTGCAGTCGAAGCAGTTGAGACATCGAGTAGGCAGCCGCCATTCCAACCGCGCCCAGCCCAATTGCGACGACATAGGTAGGCCACTGGGTGTCAAGCAGTAATTGCCAGTTTCGAGGAACCCAAACCGCAATCAAAAAAGGAATGAACAGAAGACCAAAGACGCTTCCGATTAGTTCGATAAGCGAACCAATGTTGGCACTCAACCTTCGAATCAGCATTCCGATTCCAACCGGAATGATTAGGCCGACGATTACGGTTGCAAGCTCGCCGGGTGGCACACTTAGTGACTCGTCAAGACCCAGCAGGTTCGAGTAAGCCCAGAGTGCCAGAGGAGTCATTATGAATGCCCAAAGCGTTGAGTTCACTGTCATCGTCACACTAAGCGCAACGTTTCCTTTGGAAAAGTAAGTGAAGAGATTCGAGGTTGTTCCAGCGGGCACGCTTCCCATTATCAAGGCGCCTAGAGCGATGAAGAGAACTCCCTCTGGAGGAGAGAAAGGAATAAGCACGGCCACAATAAGCAGGTATGAAGTCAGCGGCATGATGCCGAACTGGGCAACCCAACCAACAGCAAGCCCCCACGGGCGGCGCAAGGCAAGCGTGAAATCCTTAAGGGTGAGTCCAGCGCCAAGTCCGAACATGATGATCAATATAAAGACACGAAGAAGCAGCTGTTCGAATTCGTTGACAACCGTTGCCTCGTTAGCGGCCTCTGCGGCGCGGATCATGAGCGAATTCATGGCTAACCCTTCTTCTTCGACATTGAAGCAATTTCTTGATTACGAAGCTCTCTGCGCAAAATCTTGCCGATTGGGCTCTTTGGCAACTCGGTAACGAATTCAACCGAACTTGGAACCTTGTATGCGGCGAGCTGAAGTCGGCAGTGAGCGATGATGTCGGCCTCGGTTGGCTGCTCTGAGCCAGAGACAACGAATGCCTTGACCACCTCACCCTTACCTTCGTCAGGAACGCCGATTACACCAACCTCGAGCACACCCTTAAACGATGCAATCTGCTCTTCTACTTCATTTGGATAAACGTTGAAGCCCGAAACCAATATCATGTCTTTCTTGCGATCAACAATTGTGAAGTAACCATCAGAATCTCTGGTTGCAATGTCACCGGTCTTGAACCAAGAGCCACTCATAGTGGCTTTGGTCTCGTCAGGTCGCTGCCAGTATCCGAGCATGATTTGTGGACCTGAAGCGTAAATCTCGCCAGGTTCACCAACGGAAGCTTCAGAACCATCTTCTTTTACACACTTGACATCGGTCGAAGGCACAGGGATGCCGATTGTGCCATCCTTGCCTTGCCCTCCGAGTGGGTTGAATGTGAGAACCGGAGAAGTTTCGGTTAGGCCATAGCCCTCAACAATTGGAGTGCCGGTGACTTTTCTCCAGCGCTCAGAAACAGATTCGTGCAGAGCCATGCCACCCGCTGCCGACGCACGAAGGTGCTTTGGTGGGCTGTCAACGAACCAACGCTCGTTTAGCAGCGCGTTGAACAAAGTGTTCACTCCGGTCATCCAAGTGACCTTGTAGTTTTCGAAGACGCGTCTGAGGTTGCTTGGTGGTCTTGGTGAAGGCACCAAGAGGTTTCGAGCACCCATGTGCCAGAAACCTAGCAGGTTGATGGTGAAAGCAAAGATGTGATATAGCGGAAGGGCTGTTACGACTACTTCTTTGCCCTGCCTCATGTAGTCGCCACACATCGTGATGAGCTGAAGAGTGTTGGTTACCAGGTTGCCGTGCGAGAGCATGGCGCCTTTAGAAACACCCGTGGTGCCACCCGTGTACTGAAGAGCAGCGATTGAGCTCTCATCGAGAGTTGCCACGTAGCCCTTTAGTTTGTCGTCAGAAAGTTGCTTCGCGCCAGCGACTAGGGCATCGCTAAATTGGGTGTGCTTGACCGTGATTTTCGGAAGCGTTCTGCTCCAATATTTCTGAGTGACTCGAATAACACCCGCGACAGCGGCCGGAAAATACTCTGAGATCTTCACTGTAACGACGTGCTCGATGCTGGTCTTTGGAAGCACCTCAGGTAAGCGATCAGCGAACATGTCGATTACGACAAGAGCCTTAGCGCCAGAGTCTGAGAATTGGTGAACCATCTCGGTTGCGGTATAAAGCGGGTTGGTGTTGACCAAGACAAGGCCGGCCTTCAAAATGCCGAAAGCAACGATTGGATAGCTGAGGCAGTTTGGCATCTGAACGGCAACGCGGTCGCCGGCACTCAGCCCAAGAACGTCGCGAAGGTAAA
>JBFYOO010000127.1:0-8134 GCA_041303785.1 Micrococcales bacterium | reverse complement strand
TGTGCTCGGGCATGCAGGCCAGGGCACCATCAAGTCGCGCGGAAAACTGACCGCAGTCGCGTTCTTTCTGTCTTCGCTAACGTGCAAAAGAATCATCACGTCGGCAAGCACCGAGCTTTCGGTTCCGTAGCCCTTGCCCTGCCCTTTTCGGGTGTCGCTTCCGACGAGAAGAATGTTGATCGGGCCGCTCAAATCTTTGGCCGTAATCGGCTGGGCGTTCGGCAACTCTAGGCCTCGAGCCTGAAACGTGTTACTCAATTCAAAAACGGCAACTCCGGTGAGTGCTAGCGATGCTCCCACCGCTAGCGCCAAACCTTTAAACAGGATGCCGCCGAAGGCCGACGCGCGCGACTGAACTTTGAGGCGGCCGTGACGAGCTATGGCTCGCGGTTGGCGCTTCTTGAACAGGGGCATCGAGGGTCTCTCGGGTCGGGGTGAACTACAAGTTTAAGCCGAAGGCACCTGCGGTGGCTAGGAGCAAAGGAAGTTCACAGGTTGGTTCCCAAAGAGAAAACCGCCAGACTCAAGTGTTCTGGCGGTCTCGAGCAGACTGTCGAATCTATTCGATTCGCCATTCTGGGCTCTCCCGAGGAAGCGGTGGGATTTGAACCCCGACGTTTGCGATTAGCAGCGAGGTTATCGCTGCTGCGAACCGAGACCGCCTTGCACTTGAGTTCTTGTAATTCGGTTCGGGAGCCTGTGCCCCGCCGCTGACTTAAACGACAAGACCCAGCATTTCGCTGGGTCTTGTTGTTTCTGGAGGAAGCGGTGGGATTTGAACCCACGGTAGCTATTAACTACGACAGTTTTCAAGACTGTTCCGTTCGGCCGCTCCGGCACGCTTCCGTGCCTTAAGTCTAACTGACCGAGCGAGAAAACAAAATGCCCTCGAAGCCAGAGAGCACCTCGGCAACTCCATCTTCTTCAACAGGGGCGACCACGGCCGAGGCCGCCGCGTGAACTTCTTCGGGGCCTTGGCCCATTGCGAAGGCGAATCCGCCACCGGCAATCGCCCAGGCAAACATGTCGATGTCGTTGCGACCATCGCCAACCGTGATTACCTGCGAAGGCAAAATTCCGAGCTCTTGGCGACGCGTTTCGAGAGCTGAGGCCTTGCTGATTCCCTGCGGCGAAATGTCGAGCCACGCTGTGTAGCCGATTGCATAGCTAACCGAGTGCAAACCGATTTCTGCGATTACGCCAACGAACTCTTCGGCGTCGTGATCGGGTGACAAAACGACAACTCGAGAAACTGGCTCGCTCATCAGTTCATCTAGCGGAGTCTCGCGATTGTGCGAACCAAGCGCGTATGAAGGAAATGGGCGATGAAACTTGTATGTGCCGTCTGCGTTTTCAACTGCAAAGTGCGCGTTCGGAAGTTTCTCGATTAACTTCTGCAAAACTTCACCCGGGTGAAACGTAATCACTTCGTGCGGAGTAAAACCACGCTCGTGCTCTGCCTCAACCTTTATGGTTACGGCACCGTTTGAACACACGGCGTATCCGTGATGAATGCCAACGTCTTTAATTACCGGGATGGCGTTCGACGCACTTCGCCCGGTTGCGACAATGACCTCGTGGCCAAGCGCGCGCACTCGTGCAACTTGTTCAACAACTCGAGGTGACAAGAAACCGTCGTCGTGCACCAAGGTTCCATCGATGTCGAGCGCAATCAGCCAACGCTGCTCACCGGTTGCGATTGTCATTTTGGGGTGATTACCTCTGCGCCGCCTAGGTATGGACGAAGCGCCGTGGGAATGCGAACCGAACCATCGGCCTGCTGGTGAGTTTCAAGAATGGCTACCAACCAGCGAGTAGTCGCGAGCGTTCCGTTAAGGGTCGCGGCGGTAGCTGTCTTGCCGTCTTCGGTGCGGTAGCGCACGTTTAGGCGACGAGCCTGAAAGGTTGTGCAGTTTGAGCTCGAGGTGAGTTCGCGGTGCTGGTTCTGGCTCGGAACCCAAGCCTCAGAGTCATACTTGCGCGCCGCACTCGAACCGAGGTCTCCTGCCGCGGTGTCGATGACTCGGTATGAAAGTTCGCAGGCCTGCAGCATCTCTTCTTCGAGTGCCAAAAGTTTCAGGTGCTCTTGCTCGGCGTCTTCTGGCTTAACGTAGCTGAACATTTCGAGCTTGTTGAACTGGTGCACACGCAAGATTCCACGAGTATCGCGGCCTGCAGAGCCAGCCTCGCGACGGTAGCAGGTTGACCAACCGGCGTAACGCAGTGGCCCGTTGCTGAGGTCGATAATTTCGTCGCGGTGATAACCCGCGAGCGCGACCTCGCTTGTTCCGGTTAGATAAAGATCATCTGCTGGCAGATAGTAGATCTCGTCTGAGTGTTCACCCAAGAATCCGGTGCCTGCCATTACCTCTGGGCGAACCAGAGTTGGTGTGATTAGCGCGGTGAAGTCGTGCTTTGTTGCTAGATCGAGCGCAAGATTCATGAGTGCAAGTTCTAGACGAGCACCCCATCCCTTCAAGAAGTAAAAGCGTGAGCCCGAAACCTTTACTCCGCGCTCGATGTCGATTACGTCGAGCAGCTCGCCGAGTGCAACGTGGTCTTTCGGTTCGAAGTCAAACTTTGCGTGGCTGCCAACTTCTTTGATGACCTTGAAGTTCTCTTCACCACCTGCTGGAACCTCGGTGATTACAACGTTCTCGATCTTCCACATCAACTCGTTGAGTCGGGCTTCTGCCGCGTTGGCAATTTCTTGTGCTGCCTTGACCTTGTCTGCAAGCACCTGACCGGCGGCAATAAGTGCCGGCCTGTCTTCTTTCGATGCTGAACCCACGAGTTTGGCTGCCGCGTTTTGTTCGGCGCGAAGAGTCTCAAACTCTTGCAACTTCTTGCGCCAGGTGGCGTCGGCATTGACGGCTTCATCAACTATCGATTCGTCGTTGCCGCGAGCGCGCTGCGAAGCCTTGATGGCATCGGGGTTCTCACGAAGAAGATTTGGGTCAATCACAGGTAAAGCCTACCTTTTGGGTCTGCAGCAGCCCGTTTGGCCTAAGACTTTGGCAGAACTACAGTTTCGATGTACTTGCGAACTGCCAAGACGCGGCCGTGTTCACCCGGACCAACCTCAATGCCGGCCGATTCGATGGCTCGCTTGAATAAGTTCTCAACCGCTCGAACGGTTGTGCCGCGACGCTGGGCAATCTCGGTGTTTGAAAGTCCGAGCGCTGCCATGTGCAGAAGATCGAGTTGTGAGCGTGACAGGTTCGAAAGCGAGTGAACCTCACGGTCTTGACGCAAGTCTGCGCCTACCCGACCGCGAAGGCTTGCCTTGATGGCACGAAGCAAGAGTTCGATGTTGCCGACTGACTCTTTAACCAGGTACGCGGCATCCTTGGGAATCGAACGGTTGTCGACGCCGATGGTCTTAGGCTCTGGGATGTTGGTTAGAAAGACTAGACCGAGCTCTTCGTTGCCTTCGCGCAAGATGCGGGCTAGATCGAAACCGTTAGGGCCGATGCCGAGTTCGACGTCGAGAATGGCGGCGTCGGGGTCAAATGATGCCGCTGCCTTAACTGCCGCAGATGCGGTTTCTACGGCTTGCACTTCGAAGCCCTCGGTTTCGAGAAGCTCGGTTATAAGTGCGCGCATGAACTGGTTGTCTTCAACCACCAGTAATTTTTGAGTCGCTGCCACGTAGCCTTCTTTCAACTACAAGATTGGCACATAGGGTTGACCGAACATTTAGATATGTTCCCTTAAAGGAACATTTCATGCGTCATTAGGCTTGACTGGTGCCAAACAAAAACAAGCGCGCAGCAATCATCTACTACCCGGGGCGAGTAGACCTGAGAAAGTTGCGCTCAGCCGTTGAGGCCGTGACAACAGTGAGCTTCTGGGAGCCAAGCCTCTGGCTAAAGACCGAGGCTAGCGACACTGGCGCTCAACAGGCACTTCGGGCCATCGCGCAAAAGGCAACCCATATAGTTGTTGCCGGCGGAGACGGCACGGTTCGATCGGTTCTCGAGGCCGTAGCGCTCTCGGGCGCCAAGGTAACAGTCGGAATAGTTCCGGTTGGCACCGGCAATGTGCTCGCCCGCAACCTAGGAATTCCACTCGAAGACATTCGCACCCAGGCACAGCGTGCGCTGCTCGGTAATGCGCACTGGCTAGACATGGGCTTGGCACGCATCATCCTTGAAGACGACACTCGGCTCGAGATGATGTTTGGCGTGATGGCAGGCATGGGTCTTGACGCCAAGATCATGCTCAACACAGACCCGGTGCGAAAGCGCAAGCTCGGATGGATTGCCTACGCCGAGTCAGGTTTCAAGCAACTACCGCTTCGCTACCAAAAACTTTCAATTCAGGTCGATGGTCGCGAAAGCAGAACCGTGCGAGTGCTCACCCTGCTGATTGGCAACGTGGGCTGGTTGCCCGGCAAGTTGTCGATGATGCCAGATGCCTCGCTCGATGATGGTCTGCTCGATGTCGCCGTAATCGGCCCAAGAAGAATTTGGGACTGGATAGATTTCTGGACACGCGTGACGGTTGGTAACAACGTAGTGCGAACAACTCGCACTGGGCGAAAACTTCTCGATGCAACTGCAAATGTTAAGACTCTAGAAAATCTCACGTCAAAGAAAATACGTGTGCGACCAGAAGATTTAGTTGAACTGCAAATTGACGGCGATGCAGTTGGGCTAATAAAAGAGGTTGAGTTTGAATCTGTGCCGCGCGCGGTTAGCGTGCGCTCTTAAGTTTCTTGAGCCACTCGTCGGCTAGCGCAAACTCTGTGTTCGAATTGTTGCCTTCGTGAACCGACTTCTCTTTGTCGGCACGAGCATAAGAACCCAAGAAGCTAACCTTTGGGCTGAAGCGATGAAGGCCCTTGAGCGCTTCGGCAACGGCATCTTCGTCAATGTGACCCTGAACATCGATGTTGAATCTATAGCGACCCAGACGATCACCGATTGGTCGTGACTCGATTCGTGAAAGGTTAACTCCGCGAGCTGCAAACTGTTCGAGCATTTCAAGAAGAGCACCTGGGCGGTCAGTTGGCAATTCAACAATCACGCTGGTCTTGTCGCGACCGGTTCGTTCGGCAAGAGCACCGGCCAAACCAATCTGAATGAATCTGGTCTGAGCGTTTTTGTTGTCACCAATGTTCTTTGCGAGAACCTTGAGTTTGTAGTGATCTGTGATTGTCGATGCAGCAACCGCTGCTTGAGCGATGTCGCTGACGAGCAGCTCGGCCGCGGCCGCGGCGGTCGAAGTCGTTGGCAGGTGGTGGTGCTTAGGCAGGTTGTCGCCCAGCCACTTGCGGGTCTGAGCATAGGCAACCGGATGGGTGGCGACCGTGCGCACATCGGTGAGTTTGGTTCCTGGGCGTGCAACCAGGTCGAACTTCACATTCACCAGATACTCGCCATAGATGCGAATGTTGTCGGTGGCTGCCAGCGCGTCGAGAGTGGCCGAAACGCCCCCCTCGATTGAGTTTTCAACCGGAACGATGGCGCGAAAAGCCTGCTTGCTGATTACTAGGTCAATGGCCTCTTGCACGTGTGAAACGGGCATCCAAACCTGACCCTTGGCCTCTGCAACCTGGGCGAGCGCCAATTCGGTGAATGTGCCAACGGGCCCAAGGTAGGCATAGGCCTTCTTCTTGACAGAACCGTTACTCATTTTCTTAGGCATAGATAAAGGTTAATGGTCAAACTTGATTCATGACAGAGCGAGCCGGACAAAAGGCGCAACCCAGAGATTTAGTCGACATCGACAAACTGCTTGCCGCCTTTTTTGAAATCAAGCCGGATGTGTCTAGCGCAGAGCAAAAGGTTACCTTTGGAACAAGTGGTCATCGCGGCAGTTCGCTAAACGGTTCGTTCAACGAACAGCACATTGCGGCGATAACTCAGGCAATCGTCGAGTATCGCAAGCGAGAGAACATTCATGGGCCAATCTATGTTGGCAAAGACACACACGCTCTCTCGGGGCCAGCGCAAGAAACCGCTCTTGAAGTTTTGGCTGGCAACGATGTTGTCGCGCTAATCGATTCGGGCGAGGGTTACACACCAACTCCTGCCGTGTCGGTTGCGATCATCAATCACAATCTTGGTCTTAGCGAAGGCTCTGCAAACTTAGCTGATGGACTGGTAATCACTCCATCGCACAATCCACCGGCAGACGGCGGCTTCAAATACAACCCTCCACATGGTGGTCCGGCAGATAGCGATGCAACCAACTGGATTGCCGCTCGAGCTAACGAGATTATTTTGGGCGGGATGCGCGATATTCGCAGAGCGAAACCTAACGCGCAGAAGTTCGATTTTCGCGAAAACTACATTTCTCAGCTCGACCAAGTTGTGAACCTGCAAGCCATTAGTGGCTCACAAGTTTCGATAGGTGCTGACGCGATGGGTGGCGCATCGGTTGACTACTGGGGTGCGATCGGCGAGCGCTACAAACTTAACCTCACCGTAGTTAACCCGGCGGTCGATTTTCAGTTTGCTTTCATGTCTCTCGACTGGGATGAAAAAATTCGCATGGACTGTTCGTCGCCGCACGCGATGGCCTCGCTGATTGCAGACCGCAAACGCTTCACAATTTCAACCGGCAATGACGCCGATGCAGATCGCCACGGCATCGTTACGCGTGACGCCGGCCTAATGAACCCCAACCATTTCTTGGCGGTTTGCATTGACTACTTATATGCAAACCGTTCGGGCTGGGCCGCTGACGCCGCGGTTGGCAAAACCATGGTCTCTTCGAGCATGATCGACCACGTGGTTGCCGGGCTTGGGCGCAAGCTGGTTGAGGTTCCGGTGGGTTTCAAGTGGTTCGTGCCTGGGCTTATCGACGGCTCGATTGGCTTCGGCGGCGAAGAGTCGGCTGGGGCCAGCTTTTTGCGCATGAACGGCAAAGCCTGGTCGACAGACAAGGATGGCCTGATTCTCGCCCTGCTGGCAAGCGAAATCAGGGCTGTCACCGGCAAAACCCCCAGCCAGCGCTATGCCGAGCTGACGGCTGATTTTGGTGCACCAGCCTATGAGCGCATCGACGCAGCCGCGACTCTCGAGCAAAAGGCAAAGCTGGGCAAGATTTCGGCCGATGACGTCAAGGCAAGCGAACTTGCAGGTGAACCGATCAAGCAGATACTCACTCACGCACCCGGCAACGGCGCTGCCCTCGGCGGGCTAAAGGTAGTAACCGAGAGCGCATGGTTCGCCGCGCGGCCCTCGGGAACAGAAAACGTCTACAAGATCTACGGTGAATCTTTCAAGGGCGAGGCTCACCTGCGAGAGGTTCAAAGTGCAGCCAAAGAACTAGTCGACGAAGTTTTGAGCTAACTACTTTTTGTATTTTGGTGCCGGCGGCAGATTCCAGAATTGCTCGAGAGTCAAAATCTTGTTTCGATTCATTTGCGTCGCAAGTTCAACTCCAACAAAGCGCAGATGCCACGGTTCATATTGATAACCGGTGATGTTTTGTAATTTGTTTGGGTAGCGAACTATAAATCCATATTTGTAAGCATTCTTGGCAACCCAGGCAGATGCCTTTGATTTGCCAAAGTTGCCGATGCGACACCCGAGTGCAGTTGTTGAAACATCGGCGGCCAAACCAGTTTGGTGTTCGCTGTGACCCGGAAGTGCCGCGAGCGCGTCAGCTGTTTTCTTGCCGTAGAGACGCAGGGCGTTGGCGTATGTATTGGCCTGGGTTTTGTAGCTTCGATATCCGCTGTTCAAACAAAGAGTTCCGTTGCCTGACTTCGCCACCGCGGTTCTGAGTTTTTTATACGCGTCAGCTGCGGGCACAGCCAAATTGATTGTTCGATCAAGCTTTGGTCGATAGGTGACTGGGTTCAGCGGCCTGAGTTTATTTACAACAACCCAAGGCGAATTAGCCGCATCGATTGAATGCAACGTTGGGTTGAAGCAACCGGCGCCGCAAAGGGTTGGGAGCGTTGGGGTTGGGGTTGGCAACGGTGTCAGGGTGATTGTTGGCGTTGGAGTCGGCGCAAGTGTTGGGTTTGTGAAGCCAGGTGGATCACCAATTGCGGTGGGTGTTGGTGATGGGGTCTGTGCCCCGGCCGAATCGGTCAAGAAAGTGCCGATAACAGCCAAGGCGATAAGCGCATAAATCATCCAGCTGAGGCTGCTTTTGCCAGGTTCATCTGACG
>JBFYOO010000126.1:0-3549 GCA_041303785.1 Micrococcales bacterium | reverse complement strand
CTCGCATAACATTGAGCCATGGAAATCATTCTTTTAGTTATCGCTGGCATCGCCGTACTCCTTGGTCTCTATCTATGGAGCACCTACAACTCACTCGTTCGTCTAAACGTTCGTGTTGAAGAGGCGTGGAGCGACATCACAGTTCAGCTCAAGCGCCGAGCAGACCTGATTCCGAACCTCGTTGAGGCGGTCAAGGGTTACGCAAAGCACGAGAAAGAAGTCTTCGAGAACGTCACCAAGGCTCGCGCCGCAACCGTCTCACCTGAGGCCTTGCAGTCTCCAGCCGTCTCGGCCCAGGCTGAGGGCGACTTCACGAACGCGCTCAAGAGCTTGTTCGCTGTTGCAGAGGCTTACCCACAACTTCAGGCCAACGCAGGCTTCTTGAACCTACAGGCCGAACTAAGCGACACCGAAGACAAGATCATGGCTTCACGTCGCTTCTACAACGGTGGCGTGCGCGAACTCAACATCAAGATCAAAGAGTTTCCGGCAACCCTGTTCGTTCGCAGCCTAGGATTCAAAGAGCGCGAGTTCTTCGAGGTAGCAGACTCTGCAGCAATTGCTGAGCCACCAAAGCTAAAGTTCTAGCAACTAGCCTCACTGATTTGTCGCCTAGGCGAGTAGGGGAAACATGTATTCGGCAATAGCCGCAAACAAGCGAAACACATTCATCATCATCGGTGTTTTTGTTGCCCTGCTCTCTGGCATCAGTCTCTGGTGGGGTTCGTATTCGGGCAACGGTTCGTCAGCATTGCTGATCGTTGGCTTCATCTTGATTTACACGCTGATTCAGTATTACGCGGCCGGCAAATTCGCCATCGCATCAACTGGTGCAATCGAGATCAGCAAGGCCGAGAACCCAAGGCTCTGGCGAATCGTTGAGAACATTGCGATTTCTCAAGGCATGCCGATGCCTAAGGTTTATGTGATTCCCGACCCGGCTCCAAATGCGTTTGCAACGGGTCGCGATCCAGAGCACGCCATCGTTGCAGCCACTTCTGGTCTTCTTGAAATCATGGATGACAAAGAACTGCAGGGCGTAATGGCTCACGAGATGGCTCACGTTAAGAACTACGACATTCGTGTGTCGACAATCGTTTTTGGTTTGGTCAGCGCGATCGGTTTGCTCGCAGATTTTGCGATTCGCATGGCGTTCTATAGCAACTTCAATCGCGACAGCAGAGACGGAAACGCCGCGGCAATTCAGTTGGCGTTCTGGGCTGTTGGAATCGTTGCGGCCATCATCGCCTGGCTAATCGGTCCGTTGGTTAGTGCCGCGGTTTCGCGTCAGCGCGAGTACTTGGCAGATGCCACAAGCGTTGACATGACCCGCTACCCAGAGGGTCTAGCGAGCGCGCTAGACAAGCTTGGCCAGTATGGTCGCCCAATGCGTCGCCCATCGAAGTCAATGGCTCACATGTACATCTCAGACCCTGTGAAGCCTGGCTTTGTAGAGCGCATGTTCTCGACCCACCCACCGATTGGCGCTCGCATCGAGCGCTTGAAGAAGATGGGTGGAGCTTTCTAGACCTTAGAAGTCTTGACCGCTTTAGCAAGGGCAGCCGAAAGGTTGCCCTTTTGCTTTACCTCGATGCGCTCGCAGCCCTGCCAGGCGGCAGCTTCGGCCAGGTGCGCTGCAAGGTCGCGGGCGAGCGTGGGCAGGCGTTTTACCGCAAAATCTTCTTCGTGCCAAGCAGACTGCACGAGCAGCGTTTTGCTTTGCCTGTCGTTCTTGAGGTCGATGCGACCGACGATCTCGCCGTTGTGCAAAATCGGCAGCGTGTAGTAGCCGAAAATTCGCTTCGGCTCAGGTGTGTAAATCTCGATGCGATAGTGAAAATTCCAGAGTCGCTGAGAGCGCGGGCGAAACCAAACCAGCGGGTCAAACGGGCTCAACAGAGTTGTGCGATCGGCAGCCTCGACAACTTCTAAGTTTGTGCCGGCGGCGGCAAAAACTTTGTCTTTCCAACCTTCAACATTCACTTCGACAAGTTTCTTTTCTTCAACCAATTCGTTCAGCAGCGTCTTGGCAAACGGAGCATTCATTCTGAAATAGTCGGCAAGGTCAACCGCCGTGCCAACACCGTGAGCGGTGGCCGCTTTGATAAGCAACTGTTTGCGCGCGACTATTGGGTCAACTTCTTTTTCACGGATTCGCTTTGGCAGCACCTGCTCTGGCAACGCGTAGAGTTTCGAGAAGCTCTCACGGCCACCGCTCACCAGTTCGCCATACATGAACATGTACTCGAGAGCACGCTTAACGTCGCTCCAACCCCACCACGAACCTTTGCGAACTGCTCGCTCGTGCTCGAAGTCTGAGGTTGAGAGTGGGCCGCGGGCGCGAATTTCGCCTTTGATCCAGTCGAGAAATTCGCGGTTCTCGTCGGCCCAGCGCTCGTAACTCGTGCGGGTTCCGCGCTGGTTTTTCTCCATGCGGTAGCCGAACTGCGGATAGTTCTCGGTGCGCACGAAGGAGGCTTCGTGCGCCCAGTATTCAATGAGCGCGGGGTTCTTGCCGCCGTGCAGTTTGTCGAGCTCGGCCTTGTCATAGGCGCCGAGCCGAGAGAACAGCGGCATGTAGTGGGCTCGCTCGAACACGTTCACGCTGTCGATTTGCAGCACTCCGAGGGTGTCGATGGTCTCGAGCACCGACTTCGGTGCGGTCGATGCGAGCAGACCCTGGCCAGATAGGGCGAGCATCCGTGCGTCATTCAACGAAATCTGCTCAGCCACGGCGACCCTTCTCTAACTAAACTCTTACATTATGACCGCAACCCAGGTGCCTACCCTCGCAGATTTCGAGGCTGCCCTGCTCAACGTGCGCCAGGTGGCTTTTGAGACCCCGGTTTTGCACAGCAACTTCTTGAGCAACCTGGTTGGTCACGACGTTTTTCTTAAGGCCGAGAACCTGCAACGCACAGGCGCATACAAGCTTCGCGGAGCTTTCAACCGCATGAGCAAACTCACCGCTGCAGAGCGCAAAAAGGGAGTCGTCGCGGCCTCGGCCGGAAATCACGCTCAGGGCGTTGCCCTCGCGGCCAAGAAGCTCGGCATCAAGGCAACCATTTTTATGCCGATCGGCGCCTCGCTGCCGAAGTACAACGCAACCAAAAACTACGGCGCGAACGTTGTGCTCGAGGGTGCCGTCTTTGGCGAGACCCTGCCGGCGGCCAAGGCCTATGCCGAGAAGAAGGGCGCAATCTTCATTCCGCCGTTTGACCACATCGATGTCGTAATCGGTCAGGGAACCGTTGGCATGGAAATCTTTGACCAGGTCGAAGATGTGCAAACCATAATCGTTTCGATCGGCGGTGGCGGTCTCGCTGCCGGAGTTGCCGTTGCGGCAAAACTTCGCGCCAAAGCGCGCGGCAAAAAGGTTCAGGTAATCGGCGTTCAGGCCGAGAACGCGGCTAGCTATGTGCCTTCGCTGCGTGCCGGCAAACCAAAACAGATTGACACAAAGCCAACCATTGCCGACGGCATCGCGGTTGCCAAGCCTGGGGCTATTCCGTTTGACCTAATCAAGACGCACATCGACAAGGTGGTCAC
>JBFYOO010000125.1:0-3856 GCA_041303785.1 Micrococcales bacterium | reverse complement strand
TCGATGTCTTTGAGAATTACAACTTCGTTGTGATCTGCGGCAATCGTCTCACCAAGAGCGTCTGTGGGTTCAACACCGATGCCGTTGAAGAAGATTGCATAAGCCTCTGCAACTTTCTTTGGAGTAGCCAACAGGTCGCTTCGCTGCGGATCTTCGCCGATTGCCAAAAGCAATTCGACAACAGCCGCTTCGATGCGATGCTGGTCTACCATCGATTACTTCTTCTTTGCTGCGGCGCGAGTTCTAGTTGCACGCTTGGTTGCAGGCTTCGCGGCTTTTTCGGCAGCGGCCGCCTTCTTTGCGGCAGTTTGCTTTGCAGCAGTTGAGCCCTTAGACGGAATCGCAATCGGACCCTGCTTTGACGCTGGGCGAGTTTTGCTCGATAGCCAAATCTTGCGCTTTGCAATCTTCTTGACGTTTTTGAAGAGAACTGCGATTTCATCTTGATTCAGAGTTTCGCGTTCCATCAGTTCTTTTGCTAGAGCGTCAAGAATTTTTCGGTTTAGCGTTAGCGCTTTGTATGCATCGTTGTGAGCGGCTTCAACAATTGCACGCACTTCGGCATCGATTGCTTGAGCGGTTGCCTCGCTGTAGTCACGAGCCTGTGCCATGTCGCGGCCAATGAAAACTTCACCGCCGTTGCCGTAGCTCACTGCACCGATTGCGTTGCTGAAACCATACTGGGTAACCATCTGGCGAGCGATTGAAGTTGCCTTCTCGAAGTCGTTCGATGCACCGGTGGTCGGATCGTGAAAGACAATTTCTTCAGCAACGCGGCCACCCATTGCATAGGCAATTTGGTCGAGCAACTGGTTGCGAGAAACCGAGTAGCGGTCTTCAAGCGGAAGAACCATTGTGTAACCGAGTGCGCGACCTCGCGGCAAAATCGTGACCTTGGTAACCGGGTCGCTGTCGTTCATTGCGGCAGCCACGAGTGCGTGACCAGCCTCGTGGTAAGCCGTGTTCAGACGCTCGCGGTCTTGCATCAGGCGCGACTTCTTCTGTGGCCCGCCAATTACGCGATCGATAGCCTCGTCTATGGTCGAGGCGCTGATCTTCTTCTCGTTTTGGCGAGCGGTCAGAAGCGCTGCCTCGTTCAAAACGTTGGCAAGGTCGGCACCAGAGAACCCGGGGGTGCGGCGAGCAATTAGTGCCAAGTCGACATCGTCGGCAAGCGGCTTGCCCTTTGCGTGAACTGCTAAAACCTTCTCGCGACCAGACAGGTCTGGTGCAGTGACGCCAATCTGTCGATCGAAACGACCCGGGCGCAATAGGGCTGGGTCAAGAACGTCAGGGCGGTTGGTTGCGGCGATCAGAATCACGTTGGTCTTCGAATCGAAGCCATCCATTTCGACGAGCAGCTGGTTAAGTGTTTGCTCGCGTTCGTCGTTGCCTCCGCCGATGCCGGCACCGCGCTGGCGACCGACGGCGTCGATTTCGTCAACGAAGATAATTGCCGGAGCAGACTGCTTCGCCTGTTCGAACAAGTCGCGCACACGCGATGCACCAACACCCACAAACATTTCAACGAAGTCAGAACCCGAGATAGAGAAGAACGGAACACCGGCTTCACCGGCGACGGCCTTCGCAACCAAGGTCTTACCGGTTCCGGGAGGACCGTATAGCAAAACACCGCGAGGAATCTTTGCGCCGACAGCCTGAAACTTTTGCGGCTCTTTCAAGAACTCTTTGATTTCTTGTAGTTCTTCCATTGCCTCATCAACACCGGCTACGTCGGCAAAGGTGACGGTTGAGTTTTCTTTGCTCACCAACTTGGCGCGCGACTTGCCGAACTGCATTACGCCTCGGCCGCCACCGCCACCGCCGGCGCTAGAAAGGATGAACCAGAAAATCAAACCGATGATGATGAATGGCAACAGGCTGCCAAGCAGCGCAACATACCAAGGAGTGTTTGGAGCTTCATCGTTGAAGCCCTTGCCCAAGTTGGCCGAGTTAACGAGCTTTACAACTTCTTCACCGCGGGCGCTGACATAGAAAAACTGAACCTGCTTGCCGAGCTTGGCGTCTTCTTCTGCGAGGGTGATATCTACGCGCTGATCTGCTTCGAGAATCTTGACGCTGACGGCCTTACCATCCTTGATTAGAGCCATGCCAACACTGGTGTCGACCTGCTTGACGCTCGAACCGTTGACCATTGAAGAGCCGATGATTAGAACGATAACCGCGGCGATAATCCAGATAAATGGGCCACTCAGAAACTTTTTGATATTCACCGCATAAATCTACCTGTGGCATACGACCAGCGCCAAAGTTGTTCGCCGTAGGCGTTAGGCGCTTGCGGTCGCTGGGGTCAATCCGCGAGCGCGTCGGTGTTGAGGTTAGCTGTAGGTCTTTGGGTCGAGAATCGCGACACCGGGCAGGGTGCGGTAGTTCTCGGCATAGTCGAGGCCGTAGCCAACCACGAATTCGTTTGGAATCTCAAAGCCGACCCAAGCAACATCGACGTGAACCTTTGCCGCCTCTGGCTTGCGAAGCAGGGCAACGATCTCGACAGAAGCCGCGCCGCGCGCCTTTAGATTGGCAACCAACCAGCTCAGGGTGAGGCCCGAGTCGATTATGTCTTCGACAATTAGAACGTGGCGACCGAGCACATCGGCGTCTAAATCTTTGAGAATGCGCACAACACCCGATGACTGGGTGCCGTGACCATAAGACGAAACTGCCATCCAGTCCATTTGCACCGGAATCTGCATTGCGCGTGAGATGTCTGCCATGAACATCACGGCACCCTTTAGCACGCCAACGAGCAGCACATCCTTGCCGGCGTAATGCTTGTTGAGCTCACCCGCTAGCTCAGCAACCTTGTCGCGAATCTGCTCGGGCGTAACTAGAACTTTTGTGATTTCGTTTGCGACTTTGTCGAGGTCCACTTAGCAGGCTCCTGGTTTGAGTGTCTTAGCTGTTTTCAAAACGATGTTTGATGCCGTGCGTTCTACTCTAACCCCTGGCAGCGTGAGTGGTTTCTGCCCGTGCCAGTCGTCGACCAGGGCATCAATTGCACGGATGTGTACTCGCGCAAACTCGGGTGCCTGCAAAATCTCTAGAGCCTTGGCAACCACCCGGTGTCTCACGGCAAGCGGAGCAGCTTCGAATTCGGCGAGCGCGATTTCAATAGAGGTTGCCTTGATTGAGGCAAATTCGGCAAAGAAGGCCTCGGTTAATTCTGCGAGCGCGACCTCGTCTTCGCGCAGTTGCTGGGCAGTTCGAGCGAGCGCCTGAGCGATGCCTGGGCCGAGTTCGGTTTCGAGCACCGGCAGAACGTTGTTGCGGGCACGCACTCGTGCAAACTTGCTGTCGCTGTTCTGTGGGTCTTGCCAAGCAGTTAGCCCACTGTCTTCGCAGAAGGCAACGGTTGTGGCTCGCTCGATGGCGAGCAGTGGTCGCAGGTAACGCCCATTCACTTCGGCCATGCCGTTTAGCGAGCGATTTCCCGAACCGCGAGCCAGCCCGAGCAAAACTGTTTCTGCCTGATCGTTCAGTGTGTGGGCGAGCATCACGAACTTTGCGTCAACTTCACCTGCTGCCGAATCGAGTGCTGCATACCGCGCGCTGCGAGCCGCGGCTTCTGGGCCACCGGCAGTTTTTGCAACAGGCACCTTTACTGCGCGCACTTCAACCGGTGAAGCGCCGAGCTCGACGAGCTTTTGTCTAGTTTCTTCGGCAACACGTTTGGTTTCGGGTTGCAATCCGTGTTCAACAATCACGGCACCTACCTCAATGCCTGCTCGGGCGCCCTCGAAGATTGCGGCTGCCGCCAGCGCGAGAGAGTCGGCTCCTCCAGAGCAAGCCACAAGAACGCGATCACCTGAAACCACGCCTTGGCGCATCCATGATT
>JBFYOO010000124.1:0-2665 GCA_041303785.1 Micrococcales bacterium | reverse complement strand
ACCTCGTGCAGGCCGGTTGTTGTTCTCCATTTGTCGGGATTTTCTGGCTTTGGCCTGAAACTAAGCAGATTAGTGAACTCTTGAACGGCATACGGCAGCTTCTTTTTCCGCTCGAGATCGTCAAGCAGCGCATCAGCGAGTTCGTGCAAGACATCGATGTCTAGAGCCGCGTAATCAAGCCAGGATGTCTCTAGAGGTCGTTTGCTCCAGTCAACTGCACTGTGTTCCTTCGCGAGCGAGAGGCCGAGGTAATGCTCCACAACGGCTCCAAGGCCCACCTTTGGCAATCCAGCAAGTCGACTGCCCAGTTCGGTGTCAATAAGCTCACTTGGGTGGAGGCCGAGTTCGGCCAGGCAGGGTAGGTCTTGAGTTGCTGCATGCAAAATCCATGTCGAACTGTTCAAAACAATTGCTAGCTCTTCGAAGTCCTTCGAGTCAGATTTTTTTGATATAGCGACTGGGTCGATTAGAAACAATGGCCCTTCGCGCCGCGCAACTTGGATCAAATAAGCCCGTTGACCATATTTGAATCCGGATGCGCGTTCGGCATCTATCGCCAGCGGGCCAGAAAGCTCTGCGAGGGTCCGGCAGGAATCGTGTAGTTGTTCGCCGTTTTCAACAAAGATAACTTCGCGTCTAGCCTTTAGAAGAGGCGTGAGTTGTTCATCAAGCATTAGCGGTGTACTTCGCCAACTCCTGGATTTAGCGGAAAACCAGACATGACGCTGACGATGTTTTGCCAGGCGGTGAAATGTCTGCCAACTTCAGTTCCATGAGGTGACCAGCTTGCACGCAGTTCAATTTCGGCATGATCTGCCTCGGCAGACATCATTCCGTGACCACTCGAAACCACGCGTGTCGTAGTGCCGGCAAGCGCCGAGTGTTCAGCACCAGCGAGAGCAAGGGCCTCAGTTAGCCAGTCCCAGGTAATGTCGGCGCTAGCGGTGTCAATCGCGATGTTCGTCTCAAGGGGAGACCTTGCGAAGCAGACAACTCTAAAGTTCGTTGTCCAATTCTCTTGCGGCGTTGCTGACCAGAAAAGAACGAAACGTCCTGTGCCGAGCGCGCCCGAAATCTCGCTTGTAGCGCTCTTCACCAGGCACGAAAATGCGATGGCATGATCGGCTATGTCTTTTGGGGCATCGATTTCTTCGACTTCGAGCTCGGCCCGGTCTGTCACTGAGCGAATCGAAAGAATCGCAGCCTGCACGTCTGCAGGCAGGTTCTCGATGGGTTCGGCGCTCATTCATACAGGTTAGAGATTCTTCGCGCAAAGCAAGAATTGCCACGCCGAATCAGCGATGAAGGCGGGTGAAAAGCGTCTCGTCGAGCCAGACTTGCGACTTTTGGGTCAAATATTCGAGGCCGATCGTTGCCTGCATATGCTTGAGTGCCTCGAGAGCCTCAGGTTCATTCTGCGCTCTGGTTACCGTTATGCAGGCCTCATCAATGAGCTGCCGAGAGGCCAGGGTTGACGAAAGAGTGAGGCCCGTCTCGAGCAGAATGCTTTTGTGTGTTGCTAGCAAATCGTCGAGTCGGCCCGCAGCATCTTCGACATGAACAACCATCACTGCGTGAAGTACATCGGTGGCTGAACGAGTTTGAAACCCTCTCGCGTTTCCTGACTTTGTCCAGATTTCGATGTCGACAAATTTTGATTGTTTATAGCTCTCTGCCTCTGCGGTGGCGGCATCCGTGATTGCAAGGTCAGATACCTTTCGCAAGTGCAGCAGAAGCGATCGATCAAGTGGTGTCGAGACATCGCCGCTTGTTTGGTTGTCTCCGAATGTATTCAAAGCGGTGTCGCAAACCATGCTCAGGCGCACGCCTGCAACTCTTTGAAAGAGTTCGAGTAGCCGGTCTTGCACCAAAACCCTCAGGCTTTCTCCCGCACCTGGCGCTTTATTCGAGCGAGCATTCCGCGAATCCCTCGCATCCTTAGTGGACTGACGAGTTCAGTAATGCCGAGCATCGATGGGTAGTTGTCGTCAAAGTTCAACACCGTATCGACTGTTTGCTCGTTGAGCGATGCGTGCAGGATGCCTGCGAATGCGCGGGTAGTTGGCGCTTCTCGAGGTGCGGTTAGAAAAATCTCGACGATTCCGTCATGAATCTCCACAAACAAATAGACAGGCGATTGACACTCTTCAACGCGTTCGAGTAACTCGGGGTGATCGGCGTAGCGCTCTGGCAAGGCTGGAAGTTGATCAGAGATCTCAATCAGTAGTTCCAATTTGTCGTTGCCTTGAAGAGCAGAGAAGTCGTTGGCGATTTCAATTGCTTTTTGGGTAAGGTGCACTGTTTGAGACTACGCTAACTAGACGCGTGAAGTGCCTTTTACGATTGGCACGCCAACCAGACTTCCCCATTCGGTCCATGAGCCGTCGTAGTTCTTTACATCTTTGAATCCAAGAAGATACTTCAATACAAACCAAGTGTGACTTGATCTCTCGCCAATGCGGCAATAGGCAATCGTCTCTTCGTTTGGGTCTAGTTGTTCTTGTTCAAGATACAGAGCGCGAAGCTCGTCGACCGTTCTAAATGTTGAGTCTTCGTTTGCAGCCTTCGACCAAGGAATTGAAGCCGCTCCCGGGATGTGACCGCCACGAAGCGCGCCTTCGTCCGGGTAGGCAGGCATGTGCGTGCGTTCACCCGAATACTCCTG
>JBFYOO010000123.1:0-3895 GCA_041303785.1 Micrococcales bacterium | reverse complement strand
GTCAAATTTCACTTGCAGAATGCTTCGAAGAAGCTAAACGCTCATCGACGAGCAGAGATTGTTCATCACGCAACCGCGGCAGGGCTTCTCTAAACGAGAGCACTAATCGGCGCTTGAACCGCCGTCTGCACCAGAAGAATCTGAAGTGCCACTGTCAGCTTCGCCAGCGTCGCTGGTTATTGCTTCGCCAGACTCGTCGGTAGCTTCGACGTCATCGGCGTAAAGATCGGCCCACTTGTCTTCGTATTCGGGCTCTTCGTTGTTGGTTGTTCCAATTTCGCGCTCAAGCGCGTTTAGGTCGGTATTCGGGCTGAAGTACTTCAGTTCGCGAGCGACCTTGGTGTTCTTAGCTTTTTGACGGCCACGCCCCATGGCGAGCCCCCTAACGAAATTCAGGCCGAGCCGAAGACTCGGGAACTAATTAGAAACAAAATCTGCGGCTAGTTTAGCAGGGCTTAGCCAAAGGCCAACGGCGCGAGCGCAGCTGTGAATGGCAGCGCAAGGTTGGCAGCCAGGTTTACCGATGCGCGCAACCGCAAACCTGCGCGAAAGAAATCGACGGTCTGGGCGGTGAATGTGCTGAAGGTTGAGAGACCGCCGCAGATTCCCGCGACGATCAGCGGACTGGCAACGCTTGCACCAACAAGCTCGACCCCGGCCAAGAGCGAGGCCGCGGTGTTTGCGAACAAGATGCCCCAAGGCAGCCAGCCGGTCCAGCGAGCAAGCCCGAGTCGCATCACAGACGCGAAGCCACCCAACACGGCAACCGACAGTGCGAGGCCTAGCGTTTCCATAAGTCACCAGCAAGTGCACCAATTTTTAGACCGAGCCAGTAGGCGGCCATGCCGACAATAATCATCGCGGCAATCGACACTCCGTCGAAACTTGCATCGAAGTTTGGCCCGAGCGGCAATACCGCGATTGCGCTCATGGTTGTGAAGCCTCCCGATAGGCCCGTCGAGAAGAACGCGCGCCGAGACTCGGTCTTAAACCATTTGTGACCCGCGAAGAATCCGACGAAAAGCGCACCGAGAATGTTGACTATCCAAAGTGCAACCAGAGTCGAGTTGACTTCTGAAATCAGAAAGCGCAGCAAAGAACCGATTGCACCACCACTGAAAGTGAGCAGCACTACGCTGCGAGACAACTGTTGCGGAGCCATCGAATTATTTCTTAGACGACTCTTTGCGACGCGAATTTAGGTTGAAAGTTGAAATCAATCCGAGCGCCAAGAATCCGGCAGCAACCCATCCCGTGGTTTTTACACCTTCGGTGAAGCCGTTCTCTGCGGCCATCTTGAAGTCGGTTGCAAGATTTTCTGGCATTCCCTGCGCCATGTAAATGTCATCGAGAACAGGGATGATTGCTCCGGCAGATTCGACCACGCTGTTAGCAATGTTCTGGCTCGCAACTTCTACCTGTGCCGTCGGAACACCCTGGAATGCAGAGAGTTCTGCAATGTTGTTCGCGGTCGCGGCCTGCGTGCTGGTGAACAGCGCGGTGCCAAGAACTGCAATGCCAAGCGCAGAGCCAATCTGACGAACTGTGCTCTGTGAACCAGAGGCCTGACCAATTTTGTCCATCGGAACATCGACCATGATTACGCCGGTGAGTTGTGCTGTAGCCAAACCAACACCGAGACCATAGATAAAGAGGTAGCCAGCGATGCCTTGCCATCCATCCATGGTCGACGCGGCCATTGCAATTCCAAGCACACCAACTAGCTCAAGCGCGACACCGATGCGAACGGCGGTAACCGCAGATACTCTTCCGCTCATTGCACCACCGACGGCCGAAGCCAAGAATGCTCCACCCGCTAACCAGAGCAGAACGAGACCACTAGAAAGTGCGTTGAGACCGTCGACGTTCTGCAACCAAAGTGGAATCGCAAAGAGCAAACCGAATTCACCCATTGAAATAATCAGTGCGGCAATCGAACCGTTTCTAAATGACGCCACGTTGAAGAGACGCAAGTCGAGAAGCACGTTTTTGTTTGCTTTCTCTCGAGCTTTCTCCCAGAAAACAAAAAGAAGAAAAAAGATTGTCGAAATTGCGATCGCAAAGGGAATTACAGAAATTGTGTTTTCTGGCCAGGTGAAGTTGCCAATTGAAAAGACCTTGTCGGTCTGCTGCCACCATCCGTAAACACGACCTTCGATAAGTGCAAAGACCAATGTTCCGAACATGATCACCGAAAGCACCGCGCCAACCAGATCAATGCCACCCGCGCGCTGCTCTTGTTTCGATTCGTTTATGAAATACAAGAGTCCGGCAATTACCAAGACACCCAGTGGAAGGTTGATTGCGAATGCCCAACGCCAGGTTTCAACTACAACCGAGCCGATGTCAATTCGCCAATCGACGGTGGTGAGCCAGCCGCCAAGCACCGGTCCAACTGCAACCATTCCACCGATGGTTGCACCCCAAACCGCAAATGCGATTCCACGTTCTTTGCCCTGAAAGTTTGCGTTGACCAAAGACAGCGTGGTTGGCAAAACCATTGCACCGCCAAGACCCTGCACAATGCGAGCCAAAATCATGGCTTCAGCGCTATCGGTTACACCAGCCCAAACAGACGCGAGAACGAAAATAATCAGACCGATTATCAAAATTCGACGACGGCCGAAGCGATCAGCGATAGAGCCCCAGACCAAAAGCATCGACGCAAAGACGAGAACATAACTCTCTTGCACCCACTGAACCTCAGTGCTGGTGAGCTGCAGGTCGGCGATGATTGCCGGAAAGATCGTGTTCACAATTGTGCCGTCGATAATCACAAGTGAGATTGCCATCGAGATGAATACGAGGCCTATCCAGCGGTTGCGCGTTTTTGTCATTTGCTTAGGCTACGGCAAGAATCGCTGAGCCCGAGAGAGCGAGCAGCACGCCGAACATCTGAATTCTTGCGACTCGCTCTTTCAAGATAAGCCGGGCCAAAATGATAGTTCCGAGAGGGTAAAGCGCTGTTAGCACGCTGACGACAGACAAAGAGCCAGAGCGCAGGGCCAGCGTGAAGAAGATGTTCGCGCTCGAATCAAAGATTCCGGCGGCAATAACAGCCCACCAGTATTTGCCGGCAATTGAAGTTTTTGGCTTGGCGATTCTCTTGCGCCGCAGGTTCAACCATGTTGCAAAAACGAGAATGTTCAGCAACACAACGCTCACGACTCGCATCGTTATCACCGACGCTAGGCCGCTGTCGCTCGGCGAAAATTTCAAGACAATCAAAATCGTGCCGATGCCAGCGCCGGCAACGAAAGCGAGAAACAGACCCTTGGCCGAGGGCAATCGCACATCAGCGCCCGGAATGAAACCGACAAGCACAACCGCCACAAGAATTAGCAAAAGTGCGATCCATGCCAGCGGGCCAAAGCGATCGCCGATGATGAAACCAAAGATCAGCGGAACCATTGCACCCAGCACGGCACCGAGCGGAGAAATAATGCTGATTGGGCCAATTGCGAGCGATGCGTAAAGCGCCGTGATTCCAATCGCCGAAGCAAAACCGGCGGCAATGCCGGCAATAACTGCCTCTTGAGAAAAAGTTGCTCCGAAAAATGGAATCATGGTGAGCAAAAAGAAGAAGCCAACGATGCCGGCGACTGCGGTAACCAAAACCGAAGAAATTTTTCGCGACGCAATAGCGCCAAAGAAGTCAGCAAAACCGTAGACCACTGCCGTGGTGAATCCGAGAATTACAGTTAGCACCCGTCAAATCTAGGGGGCAATTTTCGCCACCACAGTGAAGATCGTTAAAGCAAAAGCACCCCAGGCGTGAAATCCCAGAGTGCTTTCGTGGCTCCGACCGGCATCGATCCGGTGACCTAACGATTTTCAGTCGTTCGCTCTACCAACTGAGCTACAGAGCCCAGCGCAACTCTCGTTGCGCCTTAGT
>JBFYOO010000122.1:0-10340 GCA_041303785.1 Micrococcales bacterium | reverse complement strand
GCGGCATCCGTGTGAATTGCACCGTCTTGGGTGCGCATAAAGCGTGAAGCATCTGCGTTAGGCGACCACTGGCTCAGGGCCAGCGGAAAATAGACCTTTATATCAGTGACCGAATTACCGGTGAGCGCTGCCGTTGAATTGGCAAGCGAGTTGGCAAAACCAAATTGCACACCCGGTGCCGAAATCTCAGGATGCGCCGCGGCCAGCTTGTCGACATCGACAATTACGTTATGCGGGGCGTAGCGATCTTTGCTGCGGCTGAAGGTGCCCTTGTCTTGCTCACTGGTTTCGCTTGCGTTGAAAACGTTGGTGTTTCTCATCATGTTTACGAATATGGCCTGGCCACCCGAATAGCAAACGATGCCACCGAACGGGCTGATGATATCTGGGTCCATCGGGCGAATCGAGCGAACGGGGCCGACGGCGGTTGGCTGAGTGCTGTGCCAAAGCGCAACCAGACGAGTGAGGCCACCTTCAACCATTTCTACGAAGGTTACATCGGTGCTGTTGAGGCCAAGTTGCGGGCGGGCCGCTTCGCTGTTGTCAATTTTGCAAGCCACCGATGGGCGACTCAAGCCCGCCGCCTCAGCGCTGCCCTCGAGATACTGCATGCCAGTAAGAGGTGCCGTCACATAGACCGGGGTCGGCTCGGGTTCTGCGGTTGGGCGGGCGGTTGGGCTGCAAGCCGTGAGCGCGAAAGTTACAACAGAGAGAGCGGCAATCTTTCGCATCGAGAACATGTGGTCAGTCTATGACTCTTGATTGTTTCGTCAAATGAGAAACTCCCCGGCGCTTGGTTTGCCGGGGAGTTTTTCTATGTTCTCGCCGAAAGGACTCGAGCGAAATTTGTGAGCTGCGCCTTTAGTTTGGGGAAACCGTTGGAGCAGGAGTTGGCCTTACTGGCTTCTCTGGCATGGTCGGGCGTGAAGGCTTTGCTGGCTTGACCGGCTTCACTGGTGCTGCGCCGAGAAGCTTGACTGCGGCATCACGAGTTGCAGTTGCTGTGGTTACCGCAGTGCGGAATGCGCTGTAGGCAGCTGCCTTCTGCTCGTTAGTAGTAGCAGCTGCAATAGCTGCCCTAAGAGTTGTGCGAGCAGAGTCAACAGTTGACTTGAAGGCATCGTTGATCGGCTTCTTTGCGGTGTTATATGCAGTCATCGCTGTGCGGTGTGCCTGCATCGCCTCTGAGAATGAAATGCGCTCTGCCTTGAACTGAGTCATGGCAGTTCTGAAAACTGACATCGCCTCACGGTATTGCTGCCAAGGCTTTGCCTTTGGCGTTGGCGAAACAACTGGCGCTGAAACAGGGGCACTAGTGGTCTCAGTTGCCATCGCGGCAATCGAACCGCCGAGCACAAGTGAGGTGCTCAGAACTACTGCTGCGAAAGTCTTCTTTGCTGACATTTTGGTTCTCTCTTTTGGGTGATGAAATCTAATACCCAAAGAGTCGCACAGCCGCTCTTAGAAAAGCCTTAGAAAAGGTTGCGCAGAGGGTGCGAAGATTGCCGACTCCTTCGGTGCTACCTAGACTCAAAGCAGGAGGTCACCATGGCCAAAGCAAACATCCTTGTTGTTGATGACGAGGCAGGCGTTCGCGACATGCTTGCCGATGCCTTGCGAATGCAGGGATACGCGGCGGCCACGGCAGCCGACGGCCACGCGGCATTGCGTGATATCTATGAGGGCGACTTTGACCTAATCGTCAGTGACGTGAACATGCCGAAGGTGAACGGCTTCGAACTGCTCGAACGCTTGCGAGCCGCTGGCAATGAGACTCCGGTAATTCTGCTCACCGCACGAGGTGATCGCGCCGATGTTGCTGTTGGTTTTAGGGCCGGTGCCGATGACTACGTGACCAAGCCATTCGGGCTCGAAGAGCTTCTGCTTCGCGTCGAGGCGCGACTCAAGCACTTGCTGAACGCTCAGCGCGAAGTTTTAGAGGTCGGGCCGATTCGTCTCGACGAAGACGCACACCAGGTGACCGTCGATGGCGTTGCAGTTGAACTTTCGCCAACCGAGTTTCGTTTGCTGCAAGAACTGATGCAGCGAAAGGGTCGAGTGGCAACCAAAGGCGCGCTGCTCGATTCTGTCTGGGGCATCAACTGGGACACCACCGTGACCGTTCTCGACACTTACATTTCTTACCTTCGTAAAAAGTTGCACACCGAAAAGTGGCAAGGCATCAAAACCGTTCGAGGAATCGGTTTTCAGATCGAAGCCGGCGAATGAAACTAATCACAAAGATTTCGCTAAGTGCGGTCGCGGTGTTTTCTATTGCCCTAATCAGCGGTGGCTACGCGATGGTCGAGTTGAACTATGCATCTGAATTGCGTCGAACCGAAGTAATTCTCGACGACGCGGCAAAGCGAATTGCTGCTAGCACCGACACGCTCAGCTCAGCGCTTGTAGTTGCAGACGAAACCGATGTCGCGCTAACGATGGCATTTGTCGACATGGATCGTGCCATAACTACAATTTCTGAAAGTTCAGTTCGCATTGAGACTGCACCTGCTGCTTCGGTTATGACAGCCGCCGCGACGAAGGCCGTGCTGGTTGCTGGCCCAGTCGAATATCAACTTCGCGCTGTCGCGATGAGCGGCGATGAGTTTCTCTTGGTAGCAACTTCAACTGAAAGCGCTCAGTTGGCGCGAAGCAATAACCTCGCGATGTTGCTTCTGATTTCTGCAATCACGATTGTGCTTGCAGGTGCCGCCGTGACGATTTTGATTCGCCGTGACCTCAAGTCGGTTATCAAAACCCTGGCTGGCACCGCCGACCAAGAACGCGAGACCCGCGAGAGCATGCAGAGCTTTATGGGCGATGCCTCGCACGAGTTGCGCACCCCGCTTACCGTGATCAAGGGCTATGCCGAGTTGCTTGCCAAGTCGGGGGCCAAGACCAGCGCTGAGCAGCGCGAGAGGGCCTATTCGAGAATCGTCGAGCAGGTCAACCGCATGGATGACACCATCACAAGCCTGCTGCAACTGGCCGAAGTGGGCTCGGTGTCTAGCAATACCTTCGCCCGAGTCGAAATGGCGCCGCTGGTGGCTGCCGCAGCTGAAGACTTGCAGGCCACTTCGCCGAAACGCAAGATTGACACCCAATTGGCTTCGGTTAGCGTTTCGGGCTCGATCGAACTGCTGCGGCGGTTGCTCGAAAATGCCACCGGCAACATCATGCGGCACACCTCGCCCACCGACCAAGTGAAAATTACCCTGGCGGCAGAGCGACGCGTGGCGGTTTTGACCATCGAAGATGCCGGTGGTGGCCTGCCGGCTGACGCATACGCCAAGGGTGTTCAAGGTTTCAGGCGATTCGACGAATCGCGCAGCCGCGAGACCGGCGGCACCGGCTTGGGCATGACCCTGATGAAGTCGATCGTTGAGGCTCACGGTGGCCAGCTGACGATTGCCCCTAGCGACTTGGGCGGGCTAAAACTCGAAATCAGGCTGCCCTTAAACTAAAGAAATGGCAAAGACCGTTTCGTTTGAATCACTCCCCCGTGAGATTCGCACGGCGCTCTATCGCATCGATGAGCCCGAATGCTTTTCGGTTGAGCGCAGTCGCCACGAAGCAATCACTGTAGTCAACAAGCGCCTCTCGCGCGTTTACAAGTTTGTGCGCAAAAACAAGAAACTTGTTCTGCAACTTGATCGCGAAATCGACAACTTGATTTTGCTTCGCAACAAAAAGATTTCTGCACCGACAGTTTTGAACCGACAACCGCTCAAGCAATTCGACATGGTTTCGTATGCCTATGTCGAGGGCGAAGTTATGACAAACAACACTCTGCCAAAACATGCAAAACTTTTGGCCGATGCGCACCGCAAACTGCACGTTGCTTTTGAGCGCGACGGAAAAACTAAGTTGGCAGAGTGGAATTCGGCCCGCATGCTCAAGCCAATCTTTTCGAAGACCAATTCGGCCGAGTTTGCGCCAGAGCTGGTGAAGTTTGCCCGCACGATTGCAAAAGCTCTAAAGCCGCACGAACTAAACCGCGAAGACATAACCTTCGTGCACAGCGACAGTCACCTCTCGAACGTTGTGTTTCAACCAGAGCGCGCTGTGCTCATCGACTGGGCCGAAGCCGGCTGGGCATCGAAATACTTTGAACTCGGCGTGACTATCCATGCGTTCTTGTATGAGAAGAAAGCGATTCAGCGTGATCTCGTTGTGGCTTATCTCGACGAATACTTTGAAGTGGGCAAGATAACTGAGCGAGATGTTCAGTTAATCGAACTTCACGTGAAGCTTCGCTTTCTCGAAGGCGCAACTTGGCACCTGCTCGAATCGAAAGAAGATCAGCTTCTCAACAAGGTGCGTTACGCCAAGTTTGTCGAAGACTCATGGCGCAAGGCTGAGCGCTTCGACCTGGCCAAACTGCTTGGCATGCCAGCGGCTAAGGCTTAGAGCATGGATACAAAGCGTCGCACCCTCGGCAAAACCATCAGTTGGTACATCGTTCACAACGGCATGATGTTCTTCGTCACCTTTGCCCTGACCGGCAGTTGGGAACTCGGCGTGACCATCGCCATCTTGCAAACGCTGGGCGAAGCGGGGCTCTACTACTTTCATGAGCGCATCTGGGCCCGCATAAAACCCAAGAAATCGGGAATTACCAGCGATTCTTAGGGTTTTAGCCTTCATGAGCATTCGTGAAGTAGAGCTAACCCTTATTGACGGCACCAAGACAACCTTTGGCCAGCTAGGCAGCGGCCCGGTTCTGGTAGTCAACGTTGCATCTCGCTGCGGCCTGACCCCGCAATACGAAGCGCTCGAGGCACTGCAGAAGAAGTATGCCGCCAAGGGCTTCACAGTTGTTGGCCTGCCGACCGATCAGTTCAAACAAGAACTCTCAAGCAACGAAGAAGTGGCAGAGTATTGCTCGACCACCTGGGGTGTGACTTTTCCGATGACAGAGATGATCAAGGTAAACGGTCGCAACCGCCACCCGCTTTACAAGTCACTTGTGAAGACCAAGGATGCCAAGGGTCTAGCCGGGCCAATCATGTGGAACTTCGAAAAGTTTCTAGTTGGCAAAGACGGCAGCATTCAGCGCTTTCGCCCAACCACCAAACCAGACGACCCAAAGGTTGTCGAGGCCATCGAAGCTGCTCTCTAAAGAGTTCTAAAGACCGTTTTCTTTTTTGAAAACAGCAACAATCGCGTTAGCGTGACCGTGACCCATTTCGTAATCGGTCTTTAGCACCGCAACCAACTCCATGTGCGTCTTGGTTTTGTGCTTCTTCAAGATTGACATCCAATGGTCAATCGGCTTGCCATACTTCTTTTCGATTGACGGAAAATAACTTTTCGGTCCTTGAACTTTCTCGGCCATTAGCCAATCTCTCGCTTAATTGCCGCGAGCAGCGCATCGACGTCTGCTTCGGTGGTGTCCCAAGAGCACATCAGACGAACCTGATTGATGGTGTGATCCCAAACATAAAAAGGAAACTCCTTTTGAAGTTTTTCATAAACACCCTCAGGCAAAATCGGAAACACCGCGTTTGCCTCGGTTGGGTTTGGCAGCGCAAGACCAAGAGCACGGATGCCAGCATCGAGACGTCGAGCCATGCCGTTGGCGTGGTTGCCATTCGCGAGAGCGAGCCTAGAGCCATCGCGAAGAAGCGCAATCAACTGTGCGCTTACGAAACGCATCTTGCTCGGCAACTGCATCGAAGTCTTGCGCAGGTAAGGCATCTGATCGTCGAGTTCTGGGTTGAGCACGATTACGGCCTCGGCCGCGAGCGCGCCAATCTTTGTTCCCCCGAAAGAAACCAAGTCAACGCCAACATCGGTAGTGAATTGTTTGAACGAAACCCCTAGTGCCGCGGCGGCGTTTGAAAGCCGGGCGCCATCCATGTGTAGATAGAGGCCGTGCTTGTGTGCGGTTTTAGCAATCGCGCGAATCTCGTCGACCGAATAGAGCGTGCCCATTTCGGTGGTCTGGGTGATTGAGACAACGGCCTGCTGAGCGCGGTGAACGAAATCGAAATCGAAGCACTGGGTCTCGATGAGTTCAGGGGTCAATTTGCCGTTTGGCGTTTGAATTGTCCACAGCTTGAGGCCCGCCATTTTCTCGGGGGCACCGCCCTCGTCGGTGTTGATGTGCGCGGTGTATGCACAGATCACGGCCTCCCAGCGCTTAGTTGCCGCCGAAAGCGCCATCACGTTAGCGCCGGTGCCGTTGAAGACCGGGTAAACCGTTGCCTTGCGGCCGAACTCTTTCTTCACAAGCTTCAGCAGTTCATCGGTCACGGCGTCTGCGCCATAGGCCCGCTCGTGCCCCGCGTTTACCGACCCAATGGCCTCGAGAATCTCAGGGTGCACGCCCGCATAGTTGTCGCTGGCAAAACTGCGCCAGATCTTTCGCTCAATCACGGGTCAAATCTACGCCGACTAGAGCCTTGCTGCGACCCGAATCGCTGTCTCGATGGCCAGAACCTGCTGGTCTAGCGGCATGGTTGGCAGGCCCTCGAACTCGCCTTCCTGCTCTGGCAGCAACGGCACATGGATAAACCCGCTCACCACCGAAGTCTCGGCCAGTTCGTGCTGCATCGCATAGAAGATGTGATTGCACACAAAGGTGCCTGCGGTTGTCGAAAGGCCGGCCGCGATGCCCTCGGCTCGCACTGCGGAAACCATTTCTTTCACCGGCAAGGTTGTGAAGTGAGCCGACGGGCCGTCAGCAACAACCGGCTGATCGAGCACTACCCGACCGGCATTGTCGGCCAGGCGTGCGTCATCGAGATTGATTGCAATGCGCTCGAAACTAATTTCACGCCTGCCTTCAGCCTGACCTAGGCAGATAACGACATCTGGTTTGTGCAGTTTGATCAGGTGGCGAAGCAGCTCGCTCGACTCGGTGAAGACCACTGGCAAAACCGCGGTGTGAAGTTCGATGCCTTCAAGTTGTCTGGCCTTGAGTGCGTTCACAATTTGCTCTGATGGGTTGAGGCTGGCACCTGCAAATGGTTCGAAGCCGGTTAGCAGAACACTTTTCATGCTCTTACTTTATTGCCATGCACCGATGCGACGAAGACGCGCGATTGACGCTTCTTCGATTGGCGACTCGCTGCCAATTGCAATTCGCATGCCACGAAGAATGTTTGTGGTTTGCCACTTCACAAACCACAGTGGCAAAGCACGCTCACCGATTAGTGCTTGGTATGAAGGTGGCATCGATGCGAGGGCAGCAAAAAAGAAAAGTCGATAAAAGGGCTTGGCCGCTAGCGGTAGCGGCGGGTTCTTGATCCACTTGATGACGTCACGGGTGTCGTCGGTGACCACGAGATCTTTTTCGAAACCGCGCAATGTTTCGAGCAACTCGGCCTCGCTCTGCGGAGCAACATCTAGACCGAGTGGCTTCACCGAAGCTGCCCAGAGTCGCACATATTCATCGGCCCCACCCGGAATTGGGCGTTTCGAGTAGTTCTGGTGCGTGCGCAAGAAGCTATCCATGAAAGCAACGTGCACCCAAAGCAGCAAGTCTTTATCGGCAGCCTGGTATTGGCGGTTCTCGCCCGCGGAGGTTTGGTATTCGCCCTTCACTCGGGTGTGCAGGCGGTTCACACGATCTGCCTCTTTTTGGTTCGAGGCGATCGGGCCGAAGGTGGTGACGGTCAGCCAGCGAATAGTGCCGGCTAAGCGGCCTAGAGGGTCATCTTTGTAGCGCGAGTGCTGGCGAACGCCGGTGAGCGAGCCGGGGTGCAGGGCCTGCATTAGTAAGGCACGAATGCCGCCGACCAGCGTCGCGAAGTCTGCGTGCACGATCCAGGGGGCTTGGTTTGGCAGGTAAAGACCGACCTCTTCGCCCTCTGCAACCTGCTTCAGCCAAGGTGGCTTGCCGTCATTTGAGCCCGAGAGAAGGTGCACGAATCGGCGTGCAAGAGCGCTTTGCAGTTTGTTGTTGGGCACAGCATTTCTAACCGCGACCCAGTCTGGGCTATTCCGCTAGTTGGCGAGAAGGGCTTTGACGCGCGGCACAACCTCGTTGGCGTAGAGCTCGATGTTGCGAAGCAGGCGGCTCTGCGGCATTGGGCCATTTGAATACTTGAGATCGAAGCGCTGCGCGCCGACCGATTCGATTGCATAGGCAATCTTTTTGGCAACGGTTTCTGGCGAGCCAACATACATCGAGCCGTGCAACACCTCGCTCATGTAGTGGGCGTGAGTGGTTTCACCCCAACCGCGTTCGCGGCCGATGCGACCGAATGAACCCTTGTAGTAAGGCCAGAACTCTTCGAAGGCTTCTTCATCGGTTGGTGCGATGTAGCCCGGCGAGTGAATTGAAACGGGAAGCTGCTCTTTGCCGAGTTCCTGAAGCCGCGTGCGATACAAACGCGCAAACGGTTCGAAGCGAGCCGGGTCGCCACCGATAATTGCGAGCGCCATCGGAATTGCGTGGTTCGCCGCACGCACAACTGACTCTGGGCTGCCGCCAACTCCGACGCGCAGAGATAATCCGTGTTCTGTTTTTGGGTAAACCTGCTGGTTTGTCAAACCTGCACGAGTCTTGCCGCTCCAGGTGACAGGTTTTTCTTTGAGCAACTGCACGAGCAGATCAAGCTTCTCTTCGAAGAGCACGTGATAGTCGCTGAGCTCGTATCCGAAAAGCGGAAAACTCTCGGTGAATGAGCCACGACCGGCAGTGATTTCTGCGCGACCGTTCGAAAGTGCGTCGAGTGTTGCGAAGCGCTGGTAAACGCGCACCGGGTCTTCGCTCGAAAGCACGGTGACACCACTGCCGAGCGTGATGTTCTTCGTAACGGTGGCGATGCCCGCAAGCACGGTGTCGGGTGCGCTAACCGCAAAATCATCGCGGTGGTGCTCTCCGACGTTGAAGTTATCGAGACCGAGTTGATCTGCCAAAATCGCCTGGTCAACCAAATCACGGATAGTCTGCGCGTCGCTGTTTGGGTTGCCTTGCTCATCAACCGAGCTGTCGCCAAAGGTGTCGAGGCCGAAACGAATGCCTTGTTGTGTCATAACTGAAGTCAACCCCAACGGGGGCCGATTATTCCACTAGATAATGCCGGCCAACTTGAATGTCACAAGAAGCATGATTACGCCACCGATTCGATAGAGCCAAACCGATTGCTTTACTGGGCGGTCGTCATAACGTTCGCCGCCGTGACGCCCGAACAATGAGAGCATGCTTAGGGCAAGCAGCGGCAACGGCAAGATTACGAAAGCCCACTGCGCGAGTGCTGGCGTGGCGCCGAGCCAGGCTCCGACAATCGAAGTGGTCAGAGTGGCAACCAGCAGGCTGAGAGCCAAACCAGGGATGCCTTGCGGCAACCAACGCCAAAGTGTCGGGCTGTTTGGGAAGTTGTCTGCGAACCATGAGATAACGGCTGGCAACAAGAACAGCGCCGAACCAACCCAGATCTGCCAGCTTGGCCCCATGAGTGCGGTCGAAATGAAGACCCAGATTGCGTACTTAATTGCCAAGGCGATGACTTTTTGAAGCATCGGTGGGTCTGCAATTTCATCTGGGTTGATTGAGTTCAAGCGTGCCGGGTAGAAACGCGCTGAGAATTCTTCAACCAACACACGAACTGCGGCAGCCACGGCAATCGCAAGAGCGAAGTCATTTACGTGGTTTGCAACTGAAAGCGTTGTGCCAGCTAGCGCAGGCAAAGTTGAGATCATTGCCGAGGCAGACCATCCGGCCATGAATGGAATTACAGCTAGGTCTGTAAGTCGTTCCCACCACGCGTTTGTGCTGATGGCAGCAGCTTTTCTGATTGCGCGGAATGCCGTTGAGAGCAGTGCCGGACCGATTGCAACAACGACAACTCCCATGAGCAAACGCGACTCAGCTATGTCTGGAATTTGACCAGCTGTCAAAATCGCACCAACAACAAAAACTATTGCGGCAGCAAAGCCGGCAAACGCATCGAACATTCCGAGAACTGCGATCAGCAGAAGCAGCTGCCATGGCGGCGTTGTGATTGTGCCGTCAAGTGCGCCAACCGACATCACAGCAACAATCACCGCGGCCAATGGAGTTAGCAGAGAAAGCGAGCCGAAGATTGAACGAAGGTATGCGCCATCGTTGATGAGTTTTGCCAATAGCGGCGAGAACTTCGCTGTGCTCTCTGCCCAGCGATGCGATCTTCGATCGAAGAAGGTAATCCAGGCGAAGCTGAACATCGCCAGGCGGTCACCCCAGTTTTCTTCTTCGATTGTGAGATTGTCTTGAGCAACTTCTAGCTCGGTTAGGTCGCCCGAAGATTCGCTTGAACTCGACGAGTTTGAAGAACTCGAGCTGCTCGAGTTTGAGCTCGAACCTGCTGAACCACCAGAGGCCGAACCGGCTGCGCTTGCACCTGCGG
>JBFYOO010000121.1:0-3769 GCA_041303785.1 Micrococcales bacterium | reverse complement strand
AAGAATGCGTGCGTCGCAACGCCAGGTGCGATTCGCTGAACCTTCTTGCGCTCGTCTTCGACCATCACCGAAACGCGGGCACGCGAGTGACCTTCGCCGACCAGAACAACTCCGCCTGGGCCTACGGCGCGATAGACAACTTCTTGGGTTCTCGGGTTGATGTTCACCGGGGTCTCGGTGAAGCGCCAGCCTCGTCTAAGCGAGCTGCGAAGAACCGCTCCGGCTGCACCAGCTTGACCTTCGAAGCGCGCGTAGGCCGCTGCTTCCGCACGTCTAGACATGATGATCATTGCTACAAGCAGACCAATCGTGAAACCCAAGACTGTCCAGAGAATGAAAACAATGACGTTGCCCGGCTCAACAATTGACGCGATGCCAACACCTAAGAGGGTTGGAACTGCTAGACCTAGAAGAGCCCAGCCGACAGCTGCTTTGTCATTCTTGGCAGTTGCAGCATAAATCTGCATCAACTGTCTAAATCGACCTGGTTCGCGCTTGGTTTTTTCTCTCTTAGCCATGAAAGATAGCCTAAACGATTTAGTGAACGGCCTGGCTGAAGCCCTCAGCAGCGGCGGCATCTGCAAGATGCTGCAGATTCTCTGGAATCTCGCGACCCTTCTTGATCATCGACTGTGCCCACAGGCGACCAGCTCTGTAAGAAGACCTAACCAGCGGACCACTAAGAACACCGATAAAGCCGATGTCTTCGGCAATCTTCTTGAGCTCGACGAACTCTTGGGGCTTTACCCAACGCTCAACAGGATGGTGCCTTGGCGTGGGCCTTAGGTACTGGGTGATTGTGATGATGTCTGTGCCGGCATTGTGCAAGTCGTTCAGAGCTTGCACGATCTCTTCGATTGTTTCACCCATGCCCAAGATCAGGTTCGACTTGGTTACTAGACCAAAGTTTCTGGCCTGGGTGAGAACGTCAAGAGAACGCTCGTAGGTGAATGCTGGGCGAATCTGTTTGAAGATTCTCGGAACGGTTTCAACGTTGTGAGCAAAGACTTCTGGCTGCGCTTCAAAGACCAATTTCAACAAATCAGGATTTCCAGAGAAGTCTGGAACGAGAATCTCGACCCCGGTGCCCTCAGACTGGTGATGAATCTGGCGGATAGTCTCGGCATACAACCACGCACCTTCATCCTCGAGGTCGTCTCGAGCAACACCGGTGACGGTCGCGTAGCGAAGCTGCATCTGCTTTACAGAGTCACCAACTCGTCTTGGCTCGTCGGCATCAAACTCGGCCGGCTTTCCGGTATCGATCTGACAGAAATCACATCTGCGCGTGCACTGTGAACCACCGATAAGAAATGTGGCTTCGCGATCTTCCCAGCACTCATAGATGTTGGGGCAACCGGCTTCTTGGCAAACAGTGTGCAACCCCTCTGACTTAACGAGTGACTGAAGGGCTTGATACTCCGGACCCATTTTTGCAACGGTCTTAATCCACTCGGGCTTGCGCTCAATCGGAACCGAAGAATTACGCACCTCGATGCGCAGTAGTTTGCGCTCAGGTTTTTCGTTCATCGATTTGTTCCAATCTGTCCAAGGTGTTTCTTGACCACTTCGGCCGCCATGGCTGGGGTGATCTTCTTGCCCGTCAGAATCTCGAGCGTAGTCGTGCGAGCATCTGAAATACCGCACGCAACAATGGTGTCATACGGCTGAAGCGAGTTGTCACAATTTAGGGCGAAACCGTGCATCGTGGTCTTCTCGGCGACCCTGATTCCAATTGCAGCGACCTTCTCGAACTCGCCGTTGACGTCGACCCAGACACCCGAGCGCCCGCCAACGCGTTGCCCGACAACCCCAAACTCCGCGATCGTGTCAATCAGAACCTGCTCAAGCCAGCGCACGTAGCCGACGACATCGATCGGTTCAGGTAGTCGCATGATTGGGTAGCCGACCAATTGGCCAGGCCCGTGCCAGGTGATTTTGCCGCCTCGGTCAACATTGATGACGGGGGTGCCATCGGTGGGTTTTTCGTACTCTTCGGTTCGCTTGCCGGCTGTGAATACCGAACTGTGTTCGAGCAAAAGCACGGTCTCTGGTTTTTGACCCGAAGCAACGGCAGCGTGAACTTCTCTTTGAGTTTGCCAAGCTGACTCGTAATCAACAAAGTTGGGATCGAGGCCGATTGTTTCGAAAATTGGCATGTCGCTAGTTTAAATCCACAATCGACCGAATTATTCCGTTCTCAACAGAAGTTGAATTACCACCCCTGAATCGAGAGAACTTAGTCAAGATTTTCAAGTGCGTTGGTCTAATTTCGTTGAGATTCCTGAGACCTCGAGCCTTTACGGCTACAGCCGACTTTTCTCAAACTGGTATCGCGCTCGGCAGAAACTGGACTCGACTTCGGTGAACTCAGCTTTGCATCGAATTTCTGCTAAGCGGGTGATTATTGAGATAACCGACACGAAAAACCGCAGTCGCTCCGGCCACAGGCATCGGTGGCTGATGGCACTGACTGGGGGAGCTGTCTTGACTCTAGGTGCATTCTCGAGTTCTTTGAGTTTCACAACTAACAGTGCTCCATTAGGTCGAATAGAAGCCGAGCAGGCGATTAGAACCTCGATGACCTCACCTATAACTTGCCAGAACATCTCAGAGTTAGCCGGCCTAGAAGTAGCGGGCCTGCGCGAGTTCGATGCGGGTGACTGGAAGGTTCGAACCTATTCAAAGGCGCAAACAATCGGGTCGGTTTGGTTCGTGAATTTCGAGGCCGCGTGCTCGGGGCAGGTCGTCGACGGGCTTCTCACTGCTTATCAGATTGACAGCGGATATCGAATATTAAGAATGACCCCGACCTAGTGGCCGGGGTCATTCTCGCTGTTCTAAATTCCTAGATCAGCGACGAAGTTCGCTTCTTCTAGTCTTTGCTTGACATCAACCAAGAATCTGCTGGCGTCTGCACCATCGACCACACGGTGGTAATAATAAAGGGATAGATAAACCATGCTTCTGATTGCAATCGACTCTGTTCCATCGACTGCTTTGACTACGGCTGGTCGCTTCGTGACAATTCCCGTTCCTAGAATGGCGACCTGCGGAAGGAAAACCACCGGGGTGTCAAATAGTGCGCCGCGAGAACCGGTGTTGGTAAGTGTGAAAGTTCCGCCACTTAGTTCGTCTGGCTTGAGCTGGTTGTTTCTCGTGCGAGCTGCAAGATCTGCAATTTGAAGTGCAATCTGTGCAAGGTTCAGCGAAGAGGCATCTCTTATCACCGGAGTAAGCAGACCCTTTTCAGTGTCGACAGCAAATGAGATGTTTTCTGACGGGTGGTAAACAATGTTTTCACCGTCAACGCTCGCATTCAGCTTGGGGTGTGCCCTGAGTGCTTCTGCGGCAGCTAAAGCGAAGAATGGCATGAAGTTCAACTTGACGCCTGTCTTTGCAACGAAGGCATCTTGCACGCTCTGGCGCATGCTGGCAATCGCAGTGACGTCAACTTCAACCACGGTTGTTAGCTGCGCTGTCGATACCATCGAGGCAACAGCGCGCTCTGCGAGAACTTTGCGCAATCTCGACATCGGCTCTGTGGTTCCACGAAGGTGCGATGTCGTTACCGCGGTCTTAGGTGCACTGGCGCTAGCTGGTGCATATGAAACCGCCGGTGCCGAAGTGCTCGAGGCTGAAGCAATTGGTGCAGAGGTTGCGGCGATGACGTCTTCTTTGCGAATACGTCCACCAACTCCGGTGCCAGATAGGTTCGACAGGTCGATGCCGTTGTCGTTCGCCAACTTGCGGACGATAGGTGTCACAT
>JBFYOO010000120.1:0-2882 GCA_041303785.1 Micrococcales bacterium | reverse complement strand
AAGCACAATAAGGGTCACCTTATGAAGGTAAATTGCCTAATTTTGGGCTAGAGGTAAACGTTCCGATATATACACATCAGGTTTTGGGCAATTTTTCGACCAAAACACCCCACCAGATCCAGCGTTTGGTGGCGTTCCAGCGGGGTTCGCAACTGGTCAAGGTCAGCAGTCGCTGGGTCGGTTCAACCAAGGGTTCGCCAGGCACGTCATCAATAACCCAGGTGCCTTTTGGTTTCACCATCGTGTCTTCGGTGAGCTCATAAACATAGGTTGCGGTGGCAGTTTCAACCAAGACCTGGTCGCCGGCCCGCAGCTCTTCGAACTTTGCAAAAGGTTCGCCGTGGGTTGCTCGGTGGCCGGCGACGGCAAAGTTGCCGACCTCGCCAGGTAATGCAGTGCCCGGATAGTGCCCCACACCTTTAGCCAAGTCGCTCTGGTCTATACCTTCTATAACGGGCAGCGAGTTCACCTTCTCGCCCAACCTCGGAATGGTAATCAGGGCAAAGGCCTCGCCTTTCGTCGGAACAACGTCAACCCGCTTGGTTTCGAAAGTCGACTCGAGCTTGGTTGCAGCAGCGGTGGTTTCGGCTTGCGAGATCCAGTTAGAAACCGCCACCTCATAGACCACATAACCGCCGACAACAACCCCCGCGGAAATCAGCAGATTCGCCACAATGAGAGTTAGACGCTTGCGCACGAGCCAAGTCTATCGACGCGAAGATTACTCGAGTAAGTCGAACCGCACGCTCTACTGCTTTGGCGGCAGCGCTACCACACCTTCTTCTAGCGAGAAGACCGGGCTGACGTAGTTTCCGTCACCGATGAAGATGTAACCCGGCACCAACCAGGTGTTGCCGGCGGCATCCCAGATCATGACGTGAGTCTTGACGCTCTCATTAATCACAACAGTCACCGGTGTTGGAGTTGGCTCAACCGCTGGCGTCAGCGATGCGTCGCCATCAACACCTTCTTTGGTGGTTGGTGTTGAGTCGTAAGGCACAACTTGATTGTTCTGCGCAAAGTACTTCTCATAGGCAGATGAAGAGATTGAACCCGAGTAACGCCAGTCTGAAATTCGCTCAACGGCGTCTTTTGCAGAAATGGTTTTGAACTCACCTTTGTCGACGAACTTTGCAGAGTGACCAGAGACCGACGCGAGCTTGCCGTTTGAAGACCAAGAGATCGAATATTCAATTGGGGTGTCTTCGCCATTCAGCTGCATGCTTGCAGATGCCCATGCACCCCAGACGTCTGAGCTAACTCGAATGTCTTTTGCGTCAACCGAGAAACCGACCGACTTGAAAACGCGAACCGCTTCTGCTTTTGCCTCGGCCACCGATGGCACAAGCTCAGGCGTCGGTTTCTGTTCTTCGTAAATTGAGCAGTACTCGGTTCCGTCATCAGCTTTTTCAAAAGTTTCACAAACCGACTGCGGATAAGCCGAAGGGTCTGAGAACCACCAGCTGCCAGAACCTATCCATGAAATGTTGATGCTCTTGCTAGTGCCGTCTTGCGAACCTGCGCTGAGCATCTGATATCCATCTGCGCCTGGGCCTACGTCGATGGTTTGCGAGGTGACGCCTGAGACGCCGAACACTCGCATCAATTTGGCCAGCAGCACATCTGGGTCGCCATCGAGGTCGAGTTTGTAAACGCGGTCTTTGCCGGTTTCGTCGCTCAAGCCGCTGCCGGCAACGTAACTGTAAATGAACGGGCTGATCATCATCATTTTGTCTGACGACATGAGGCTTGATTCGCGGCTGCCCATTGGTGAAGCAGCGCTCTGCTGCTGCCCCAGAGTGATTAGCCCGGTTGGGCTGGTCTGGCCGAGAGATAACGAGGCAACCACCGAGAGAGCCAATGCACCCGAACCAACCGCTGCGAATAGCGAGTTGCGCTTGCGGGCTGCCTTTGCCTTGACCTGACCTGACGCGATGGCGCCTTCAATCAAGTCGCTGCCAAGCGGGCTGTCGGTTGCCGGGTCTGCGTTCTTGATGCGACCTAGGATGTCTTTTTCGTTCATATCAGGTTTATGTTGCCTAACAGCAGAATCTTTCTAGCTGGATTTCTGGCTATTCCTTGACGGCGAGCGCGGCTTCGAGCTTCTTTCTGGCCTTCAAAAGTCGCAGGCTGGCGGCGTTAGGCGTAATCTGCAAGACCTTGGCGGCATCGCCAATTGGCAGATCTTCAAAGGCAACGAGCGCGAGCAGCTCTGCCTCTGCAGCAGTTAGTGCCTTCCAGGCTTGGGCCAAGTCGTAGTCGAGAACCGCGAGCGCCTCTGGCGAGGGTGCTGACTCGACGCTTCGCTGCAGCCGCATGAAGCTCGCGGCGGTGTTGAGCCTGCGTCGATAGTTGGCAACCTGAAAGGCCGCGATTCGATAGAGCCATGGCAGTTCTTCGCCGGCGACAACTTGAGAGCGCTTCATCCATGCGATTTCGAAAACATTGGCCGCAAGGTCTTCAACATCGTCGAGTGCGACACGTCTAGACAGGTAGCGGCTCAGGGCCGGCAGGTGCTCGCGAAAAACCTCGCTGAACTGTTCGGGTGTCACTGTGCCCTCTCGGCCTAAATCTTCTCTACTTGGATTATGTCGCTAGAGCGGTAATTCTTTCTGCGAACAGCAAAAGTTATCCGTTTAGCGTTGGCTTGTCTATCCAGCGAATCTCTACCTTACGGTCGTTATTCTTCGGACTCGTGGTGTTCTTAGGGCCATAGCCAAGATAACCAATCTGCACCTTCACGCCCATTTTCAAAAATGCGTTGGCCACGTTCTTTGCGCGTGACGACGCAAGTGCGCGAATTTTTGGAGTCATCTTGCCCGTGTACTTGACGAAGCCGGTGATTAGCAACCAGCCGCTCTTGCCTTCAAGAACTGCGGCAG
>JBFYOO010000119.1:0-3567 GCA_041303785.1 Micrococcales bacterium | reverse complement strand
TTCGGTGTGGTCAAGCGACTAACCGTTAACTCACGCGCCGCCGGCCCACGCATCGGAAAGAGCGTGCAAGCGGTTATTCAGGCTGCAAAGTCTGGCGACTGGAGTGAGAAAGACGGCGCTGTTGTTGCCGGCGGTGTTGCGCTCGAGGTTGGTGAATACGAAATCGATCTCGTTGCCGACATGACCGACGCACTCGATGGAATCGAGAAAACCGAGTTCATCGGAATTCTCTCTAGTGGCGGTTTTGTGATTCTTGACGGAAAGGTAACTCCGGCACTTGCCGCAGAGGGATTGTCGCGAGACGTTATCCGTGCGGTTCAGCAAGCGAGAAAAGATGCCGACTTCGATGTCAGTGATCGAATCGCGCTAAGTCTCACAGCCGATGCAGAAGTTATCGCAGCTGTGAGAAATCACGTTGAGCTGATCAAGGGTGAAACGCTGGCGCTCGAATTCGAAGCAGTCGTTGGCGACACGCAGAACCCAGTCGAGGTAGGCGAGGGGCAGCAAATTCAAATCTCGGTGTCGAAGGTTTAGCGAGCACGATTGTCTACCGAGAGCTACTGGGCAACTAAAGCTGATGAAGTCATGGATGCGCTGCTCACTCGTATTCCTGAGAACAAACTGCGCCCGCGGCTCGAGCCAACCCGTCGCGCTGTCGAGTTGCTGGGTGACCCGCAGAAGTCTTATCGCGTTATTCACATCACCGGCACAAACGGCAAGACAACGACCACCAGAATTATTGAGCGCATCTTGCGCGAACTCGGGCTTCGCACCGGGCGCTTCACCAGCCCACATTTGGTTCGCCTGAATGAGCGCATGGCTATCGACGGCGAGCCGGTCGGCGACCAGCAATTGGCTGAGGTTTGGGCCGACATCGAGCCAATCTTGGCCATGGTCGATGCCGAACTAGAGGCCGCCGGCGACACCAAACTCACCTTCTTCGAAGCGCTTGCGGTGCTGGGTTTCGCCGTTTTTGCCGACGCTCCGGTTGACGTTTTGGTGCTCGAAGTTGGCATGGGCGGCGAATGGGACAGCACCAACGTTGCCGATGGCGATGTTGCCGTCTTTACGCCGATTTCAATCGACCACGCCGAGCGTCTCGGCAACACCGTGGCCGAGATCGCGAACACCAAATCGGGAATCATCAAGCCGGGCGCAATAGTTGTTTCGAGTGCTCAACCTGCCGAAGCGCTTACGGTCATCGAAGCCAAGTCGAGTGCCATCGCAGAGCGCATCGCAGTTTATGGTCGTGACTTTGAAGTGCTCGATGTTGTTGCCGACATGGCTGGCCAACGTTTTTCTGTGAAGACCCTCACCAGCGAATACAGCGACCTGTTCTTGCCGCTGCATGGCGAATACCAGGCCGAGAATGCGGCCTTGGCAATCAGCGCTGTTGAAGCTTTCTTTGGTGCGAGCAATCGTTTATTCGACGACGTGCTTCGTGTTGCTCTGGCAGATTCAACGTCACCGGGTCGTTTGCAAGTTGTCTCGCGTAAACCGCTAACCATTCTCGATGCAGCGCATAATCCGGGTGGGGCAGAGGTTCTTGCTCGCGCCATGCAAAAGTCTTTCGGCTCTCCTGAAACCGTTGCGATAATTTCGATTCTCGCCGACAAAGATGCAAGCGCCCTGCTCTCTGCGCTAGATGACACTGCAAAAACTTTTATCATCACCCAGTCGTCTTCACCGAGAGCGATTGCTGTTGATGAGTTGGCCGCGCTTGCGAAGAGCACTTTTGGTGAGGCGCGGGTCAAGACCGCAGCCAACGCGCTAACCGCGATGACACTAGCTCGTCAGCTCGTTGCCGAAAACGGAGCGATTTTGGTTACCGGTTCGATAACCCTCGTGGGTGACGTTTTGAAGAACATTCAGCTCAATGAAACAGATAGCGAAGGCAATGAAGAGTAAATCAATCAAGAGGCTGTTGGCGTCGATCTTGCTGGCGTTCGAGTCGTTCATAGTTTTCTTTGCGACTCTCGCCGGTTTCGGGCTCAAAGTGGCTGACGGGCCTGTGGTCTGGGCAGTTGGGCTTAGCCTCTCGTTCTTGCTGATCGCAACTCCCGCCATTCTTGGGCGCAAGGGCAGCTATGCCTTCGGCTGGGTCTTGCAGGGCCTAATTGTGTCAATTGGTTTCTGGCTGACCCCGATGTTCTACATCGGCGGCCTGTTTGCATGCATGTGGGCTTGGGCAATGATTGCTGGCTCAACAATCGACAAGGCAAAAATCGCCTACGAGCGCGAGAAGGCTTCGTTCGGGCAGACTGAGAACATCGAAGTTTTTGAAATCGAAATCGACAAGAAGTAGGAGCTCAGAATGACTCAGCAGACATTGGTGCTAATCAAGCCAGACGGTGTAAAGCGCAACCTTATCGGTGAGATCATCGGCAGAATCGAAGCCAAAGGCTATGTCATTGTCGCTATGAAGAAGTTCACGCCGACTCGTGAACTGCTCGCCGAGCACTACGCCGAGCACGAGGGCAAAGCCTTCTACGAGCCGCTAGTTGAGTTCATGATGAGTGGCGATGTCGTTGCGCTATGCGTAGAGGGTAACCGCGTTATCGAGGGTTTCCGCGCGCTTGCCGGTGCAACCGATCCGACAGTTGCTGCGCCAGGCACCATCCGTGGAGATTTGGGTCGCGATTGGGCAACTAAAGTTCAGCAAAACCTAGTGCACGGTTCAGATTCTGATGAGTCTGCCTCGCGAGAAATTTCGCTCTGGTTCTAGAGGTTGAAGAAATCTAACCAAAGAGTCCAGAACTGAATCGCAATGATTGTTGCGAGCAAAAGCGCACTAACAAGTGAGACAAGCCAGGCCCAATCGTAGGCCTTGAAGAAGAAGTTAATCGATTTCGCCGGCACCGGCAGATAGCCCTCACGAGCGCCATGGGTGAGCAATTGCCAGAAAAGCGGGATGACCGCCGCCCACGCAACCATGCAGTATGGGCAGAGTGATCCGATTTCGAAAACCGCAGCGTTGAACAACCAGAGCACAAAAACCAGGGCAAGGGCGTGGCCGGCAAAGAAAATCTGCCAGAACCAGTTTGCGAACCTAGCGCCCGCCAAAATCGCGAACCCAACAACAATCGGTGCCATGAAGGTCGCGATTCCGATTAGCGGGTTAGGAAAGCCGAAAATCGCGGCTTGTTCGCTGAGCATCACAGACTTGCACGAAATAAAGCTGGCTACATCGCAGGCAAGTTTGTCATCTGGGCTCGAGGCAACCCGAAAACGGTCGAGAGTTAGCAGAAAAGATGCCAACCAGCCCATTAGGCCGGCCGCAATGAGCAGCAGGGCAAAGCCCTTAGACGCCTCTGTTGTGGGCGTTTTTGCAGCATTTTCGCTGGTCATGGGCTCAAGTCTAGCCCTGTGCCTACTGACTTTTCGGGTTGCGGGTGTCATACTAGAAGCAGTTGCTGAGGCCACACCCAAAGCGACGAAGGTTTATAGAGCATCCGTGAGATTGCCGCATAAGACCCATCGGGCAGCTGGCGCCACATCAAATGACTCGAAAAGGTTTGGTCAGTCACAAAAGTGGTTGGCAAGGATTTTAGGTTTGCAATCGGTGAG
>JBFYOO010000118.1:0-5125 GCA_041303785.1 Micrococcales bacterium | reverse complement strand
GCCAATTCGACCTTTTTCAAGCCAAATTTGGTGGGATTTAGGTCGAAATTGCGAACCTCTCCCCCTTGAACCAACCAAATACCGCTATTTGCGGTGGTTGTGAGCTCATCCAGGCCGTCTGAACCCCGGAAAACTAAGCCTTTTCGACCTCGAGCCGCCAATTCAGCGGCCATCAGCGGTGCAATTTGCGGGTTGGCCACCCCGAGTGATGTGGCAATGGGCTGAGCGGGGTTGGCTAGCGGGCCGAGAAAGTTGAAGGTGGTCGGAACCCCGAGCGCCTTTCGAACAGGTGCCACGTGACGCATTGCCGGGTGAAAAACTGGAGCGAAGAAGAAAGTTATGCCTGCCGCCCTGTAGACCTCGGCCACGCGTTGGGGCGAAAGGTCGAGCCGGATTCCCAAAACCTCTAGCATTTCGGCAGAGCCGGTCTTTCCAGAAGCCGATCTGCTACCGTGCTTCATGACACCAACACCAGCGGCCGCAGCGACAATCGAAGCCATGGTTGAAATGTTTACGGTGCCAATCATGTCTCCACCAGTGCCAACTATGTCGAGAGCATCCGAACCGGTATCGAGCAGCACCGATTTTTCTAGCATCACATCAACGAGCCCGGCAAGTTCATCGACGGTCTCACCCTTGCTTCGAAGCGCCATCATGAACGCACCAATTTCTGCCTCTGACGATTCGCCATCCATGATTTGTGACATAGCCCAGCCGGCCTCTTCGCGATTCAAATCGCGCTTGGCAAGAAGCTTCGCCAAGATTATTGGCCAGGTAATCGATGCGGTCATGGGCACAAGTTTATTGCTGAAAATCCAAGCAAATTCGCCCTAATGAGCCCGATTTCAATTGAACGTGGGTTAGCATTAACCCATGTCTACTGCGACTTTTTCTTCGCCAACTATCAATCGCCCAAGTGCCACTTCTGTAGGCACAATTGTGTGGCTCGGCAGCGAGGTGATGTTCTTCGCAGCGCTTTTTGCCATGTATTTCAGCCTTCGTGCGAACTCCCCCGCAATTTGGGAAGAAGGAACCTCACACCTCAACGTTCCGTTCGCACTTATCAACACTTTAATTCTCGTTGCTTCGTCATTCACCGCTCAATTCGGTGTTTTTGCAGCTGAACGCATGCAGCCTCGCGCAACCGGCTGGGCACCTACCAAGTGGGGCATGGTCGAGTGGTTCATGCTTTCTTACATATTGGGAGCGGTCTTCGTCGCCGGTCAGATATGGGAATACGCCGTTTTGATGTCTGACGGTGTCTTGTTGAGCTCAGATTCTTACGGCAGCGCTTTCTACATCACCACAGGCTTTCACGCACTGCACGTAACCGGCGGTCTTATCGCGTTTCTGCTGATCATCGGTCGTACATTCGCAGCCAAGAAGTTCGGTCATTACGAAGCAACGGGAGCCATCGTCGTCTCCTACTACTGGCACTTCGTCGATGTGGTCTGGATCGGCCTTTTCCTAATCATTTACGTTCTGAAATAGACAGTTGGAGCAAACGAGTAACAGTATGAGAAAAACTCTAAAGAACTCACGTCGCAGCCCTCTCGCAGCAATCTTCGTGATTGCGGCTGGGCTTATCTTGAGCGGCGGCGGCTACGCGGTTGCAACCACAGCTGTCGAAAACACAACCGCCAAAACTGCAATTTCGGCCCAAGAACAAATCAAAGAGGGCGAAAAGCTCTTCTTGGCCAACTGTGCAACCTGCCACGGCGTTAACGGCGTTGGCACGGCAGCCGGCCCAACCGTAATCGGCGTTGGTGCTGCTTCTGCTGACTTCCAGGTCTCGAGTGGTCGCATGCCTGGTCAGGCAAGCGGACCGCAGATGCCACCAAAGCCAGTTCAGTTCACAGAAGAGCAGATCGCAGCGATTGCCGCATACGTAGGTTCGCTCGGAGTTGGCCCTAGCATTCCGACCCCTGACATGCTCGAAGCTAACGGAGACTCTTCGCGGGGTGGCGAGCTATTCAGAATCAACTGTGCGATGTGTCACAACGCAGCAGGTGCCGGTGGTGCACTTACCGAAGGCAAGTGGGCACCATCGCTTAAGGGCGTCTCAGCTCTGCACGTATACGAAGCCATGCTTACCGGCCCTCAGAACATGCCTGTTTTCAACGACGCTAACCTCACCCCGTCAGACAAAAAAGACATCATCACCTACTTGGCTTACATCGAGGCCAACCCATCAGCAGGTGGTTATGAGCTCGCAGGTCTCGGCCCGGTCGCCGAAGGACTTTTTCTCTGGATCTTCGGGTTCGGTTTGATAATCCTCATCACCATGTGGCTTGGCGCTAAGTCCAACTAAGTTTCAGCAAAGGGAGCATTTAATTGAGCGATAAGGCTATGAAGGCCAAAAAGCACGACTACGAAGCCGGTCTTGCCGTGATTTCGCCCGACAAGATTCAAGACCCAGGGCTTGAACCGCATCGCGTGCGTATGACCGACAAGAGCGAGAAGCACGAGAAGAGCGCTAACCGCCAAGTTGCCGCACTGTTTCTGCTCTCGGCTTTCGGCAGCGTGTTTTCGATTTACGCTTACTTCGCTTTTCCGATTACTGAGGATCTATCAACGGTTCGCGCTAACACCCTGTGGCTCGGTCTCGGCATAACTCTAGGCTTGCTTGGAATCGGAATTGGCGCTGTGCACTGGGCCAAGACACTTATGCCAGATGCAGAAGTCACCGAGGAGCGCAAGCAAACTCGCGGAAGCGAAGAGGTTCGAGCTCGCGCAATCGAAATCATCAAGTTGGCCGACCAGGAATCTGGTTTTACCCGTCGTAAGTTGATTCGCCGCTCAATGTACGGCGCTCTTGCATTGTTTCCGCTTCCGGCTATTTTCTTCTTCGGCGACCTAGGCCCGAACCCCGGCGACAGTCTTCGGCACACAATGTGGAAGAAAGGCACTCGCCTGGCTAAAGATCCAGACGGCACTCCAATCAAGGCAAGTGACGTCACTCTTGGTTCGATTTTCCACGTTATTCCTGCCGGTCTTGCAGAATTGCACGACGACCGTCTAAACGAAAAAGCAAAAGCCGCGGTCATTCTTGTGCGCGTTAATCCTTCCGAACTTATTGAAACCGAAGAGCGCAAGAGCTGGTCATACGACGGCATCGTTGCTTACAGCAAGATTTGCACGCACGTTGGCTGCCCTGTTGCTCTCTACGAGCAGCAGACCCACCACCTACTCTGCCCATGTCACCAATCAACTTTTGATTTGGTTGATGGATGCAAGGTCATCTTCGGCCCAGCCGCTCGCCCGCTGCCGCAGTTACCAATCGCGGTTGACGCTGAGGGCTACCTAATTGCGCAAAGCGATTTCAATGAGCCTGTCGGCCCTAGTTTCTGGGAGCGTTAAAAATGAGTGACACTTCAACCAAAGAGAAAAAGAGCACCTTCCTCGCCGGTCGCGCAAATTACCTTGACGAAAGAATGGGCGTTGCCGGAATTCTGAAGGAATTCGGCCGCAAGGTTTTTCCTGATCACTGGTCTTTCATGCTCGGTGAAGTTGCAATGTATAGCTTCGTCGTTCTTCTCATATCGGGAACTTTCCTAACCTTCTTCTTTCAGCCTTCAATGGTCGAAGTTGTTTATGATGGCGCTTACGGCCCCCTAAAGGGCGCCGAGATGTCGATTGCCTATGCTTCGTCGCTCGACATATCGTTTGAAGTTCGCGGCGGATTGCTTATGCGTCAGGTACACCACTGGTCGGCGCTTTTGTTCGTCGCAGCCGCCGGTCTGCACATGCTTCGCGTCTTCTTCACCGGTGCGTTCCGCAAGCCACGTGAAATCAACTGGCTCGTTGGTTTCTTCTTGTTCGTAATGGGTATGGCTGGTGGTTTCACCGGTTACTCACTACCAGATGACCTACTATCAGGAAACGGCCTTCGCATCATCGACGGAATGATCAAGGGCATCCCCGTTGTCGGAAGCTACGCCTCATCGTTGCTTTTCGGTGGCGAGTTCCCTGGCCACCTAGTTGTCGCAAGGCTCTACAGCTTGCACATCATGATCATCCCGGCACTGATTATTCTCTTGCTTGCGGTGCACCTATTCATGGTCGTTATTCACAAGCACACTCACTACTCGGGTCCGGGCCGCAAAGACAGCAACGTCGTTGGTTATCCTTTGGCGCCGGTTTACGTTGCTAAGGCCGGTGGATTCTTCTTCATCGTCTTCGGTGTGATCATGCTGATTTCTGCAACCTTCACCGTGAACCCAATTTGGAACTATGGAGGCTATGACCCCTCCCCTGTTTCTGCCGGTACTCAGCCTGACTGGTACATCGGCTGGCTAGACGGCGCTCTGCGCCTTGTTCCAAGCGGCTGGGAATTCGTTGCGCTCGGTGGAACTTGGTCAATGAACATTCTTGTTCCGCTTGTGATCAGCCTGGTTTTCTTGGCACTAGTTGCCGCCTACCCATTCATTGAGAAGTGGGTTACCGGCGATGACCGCGAGCACCACGTGCTTGACCGCCCGAGAAACGCTCCTGTTCGCACCGCCATCGGTGCTGCCGGTGTGACCTTCTACGCGGTGCTATGGGCCGGAGCCGCGACAGACTTGATCGCGACTCACTTCATGGTTTCGCTAAACCACGTGCTGATCACGATGCAGATCTTGCTGTTTGCAGGCCCTGTGCTCGCCTTCTGGGTTACCAAGCGAATTGCTCTAGCACTTCAGCGCAAGGATCGCGAGATCGTGCTGCACGGCCGCGAGTCTGGCAGAATTGTGCGCTTGCCTCACGGTGAGTTCATGGAAGTTCACGAGCCGCTAGACAAGTACGAGATGTACAAGTTGGTTGACTTCAAGAGCTATGTACCAACACTTGCAAGGCCAAACGATGAGGGCAAGATTACGATTTCGGCCCGCATCCGTGCATCGCTTTCGAAGTTCTACTTCCAGGATCGAGTTGCGCCGGTAACTCAACTCGAGCTAGATGAAGCCAGCCACGACCACTCAGACGCTAGCGCGGGCACAGTGACGGCAAGCAAGCCCGTCAAAGCGCTTGCTGCCGCAAAGAGCACCGCAAAGAAGGCTGCGCCTAAGAAGCCTGCGTCACCGAAGAAACCGTCTGCTGCTAAGAAACCAGCTTCACCAAAGAAGCCAGCTTCACCAAAGAAGCC
>JBFYOO010000117.1:0-6815 GCA_041303785.1 Micrococcales bacterium | reverse complement strand
CTGAGCGCACTTTCAACTCTGGCGCAAACTCTCGAATTGATTCGCAACGCGAGACTGACTGACTAAACCTTGAGCAGCTCAGTTCGGCAGCGACCGCCAACCCTTTTGCTTGGGTTGGCGGTTGTTGCCGTGCTGGTTTCTCTCGCCCCGCTTAGCTATCTTGTAATTCGCTTGGCTGAGTTCGGAATCGACAAGGTTCTTGCAAACGTTTTTCGTGAGCGCAGCCTAGAGCTGCTCGCCAATTCGGTTCTGCTTGCAGTGGCCGTAGCGGTTTCGGCCGTTGTCGTCGGTGGCTTTCAAGCTTGGTTGACCACGAGAAGTTCACTTAGATGGCGAGCTGCCTTCGCGGTGCTCGCGGCCCTGCCCCTGGCCATGCCAAGTTATGTGACCGCATACGCGTTCACCGCCTTGTTCACCGGCTTTAGAGGGTTCGCCGCCGCCTGGCTGGTGCTCACAATTGGCACCGCACCCTATGTTTACCTAGCGGTTTCTGCGGCGCTTATGCGAGCAGACTCGGCAACCGAGGAGGTCGCTCGCTCGCTCGGGGCGGGTCGCTGGCGCGTTTTCAAAGAAGTCACCTGGCCATCGGTTAGACCAGCCGCGGTTTCAGGCGCGATGCTCTCTGCTCTCTATACACTCAGCGACTTTGGTGCCGTATCGATTCTCAGCTTCGACACCTTTACTCGCGCAATTTACAGCGCTTACAGATCGAGCTTCGATCGCTCGGGGGCTGCGAGCCTTGCCGCGATTTTGGTAATTCTCACAATCGCTCTATTGCTTATTGAACCTGCGCTGAGAGGCAAGTTGATTGTCGCCGACTCACGCACTCGCAAATATTCAGAAATTCAACTCGGATGGTTCGCACCCGTCGCCATCATGCTTGCGAGCGCTTGGGTAATTGTGAGCTTGGTGCTGCCGGCATACAGTTTGATTCGCTGGAACCAGACCGGTTTATCGCAGGTTAATTTGGGTGAAGTCTCACGCGCACTAGTCAACTCGGTTGGCTATGCAGCCGGTGGTGGATTGATTGCGATGATTTTCGGTCTCGCAGTTTCAGTTCTTGCAATTCGCTACAGGTCAACTTTCACGAGCGCACTCGAAAGATCAATTTGGATTACACACGCCGTGCCTGGAATAGTTGTTGCACTTTCGCTTGTGTTTTTGAGCAACCGAGTTCTGCCCGAAATTTATCAGACCAGCACGCTGGTTCTCATTGCATATCTGATTCTGTTTTTGCCAAACGCAATTGCCGCAATGCAAACTCCGATTAGCCAAACTCCTCGCGAACTTGATGAGATCGCCGCAAGTCTTGGCGCAAGCAGACTGCAAATTCTGCGCAGAGTAATAATTCCGATTGCGGGGCCCGGAATTCTCGCCGGCGGCGCACTAGTGTCGCTCGCTGTTCTCAAAGAATTGCCCGCAACTCTTCTGCTTCGCGAAACCGGAATCGAAACTCTTGCCACCCGACTCTGGAGCGAGACCTCTGTTTCTGCCTATGCCGCTGCGGCCCCCTATGCATTACTTTTAGTTGTGGTGGCAGGAATCCCAGCCTGGTTGCTGAACCGTCAGGTTCAAGCGGGCGCTAAAACAGACAGTGGCATTGACCAGAGAATCGAGCGTGACTCATGACAATCGTGCTATCGCTCAGGTCGGTTAAGAAAGAGTTCGCCGGCCAAGCCGTCTTAAAGAACATCAACTTGGATGTCGCCGAGCACGAGTTCTTAGCCATTCTCGGCAGCAGCGGTTCTGGCAAGACCACCCTTCTGCGCATCATTTCGGGCTTCGATTCGCCAGACGGTGGGCAGGTAGAAATCGCAGGGCGAACCGTCTTTGGTGATGGCAAGAGCGTTTCTGCCGAAGAACGCAAAGTGGGGTTCGTGCCCCAGGATGCCGCGCTGTTTCCACACCTATCCGTGGCTCAGAACATTGCCTTCGGTCTAAGCAAATCGACTGCCAGCGAACGCACCGATCGGGTTGCCGAACTGTTGACACTGATCGACATGGTCGGTTTCGAAGATCGCATGCCTCACCAGCTGTCTGGCGGTCAGCGACACAGAGTTGCCCTGGCGAGAGCGCTTGCGCCAAAGCCATCTCTCATTTTGCTCGATGAGCCGTTCTCTTCGCTAGACGCCGAACTTCGAGTTCGTTTGCGCGAGGACATCAAACGTGTAATTTCAAAAACGGGCACCACCGCAATTCTTGTTACTCACGATCAAGAGGAAGCTCTTTCGATGACGAGTCGAGTCGCAATTTTGCGCGAGGGCGAATTTGCGCAAATTGGAAATCCGAGTGAAATTTATCAGGCACCTGCCGATGTTGAGATGGCAACGTTCTTGGGTGACTCGGTGATCATCAACGGTGTTATCGAAAACCAAAGAGTTGTAACAGACCTCGGATTACTCACTGCGCTTAACAAGGTGACCGACGGAGCAACCGGACGTGTTGCGATTAGACCAGAAAACTTTTATCTGCAGCCAAACCCGAAGGGTGAGGGTGAGGTCGTTGGTCGACAGTTCTTCGGTCACGATGCGCTTGTCGAAGTTAAGTTGCCAACTCTTGTAATTCAAGCGCGAGCAAACGGGCCGTTCGCGCCCGAGATCGGAATGAAGGTTACGGTTTGGGTTCGCGGTCAGGTGAACTTCTACACCGATTAGTTTTGATTACCGCTTAGCGGTATTCGCCAACCAAACGTACTGCTCCTCCATCGACGCCCTTTGCGCCATGAACATATGTCGACAGATCGCTAGGTGCGGTTTCGATCTCGCCAAGAGTCCAGGTGTGCACGCCGGCTGCAGTCAGACTTGCCGCAATCTCGTCGGCCTCGGCAGCAGAAACCACGAGGGCTTGGCCAAGACCTAGGTTCCATGTGCCTTCAACAGACTCGAGTGAGAACTTGCCCCAACTGGCCAAAACCCTGAAAACCTCTGCCGGTGACCAGGTTGCGCGGTGAACGTCTAGAGCAACACCCTGCGGCAATACGCGCGCCAGGTTGGCCGCAATGCCACCACCGGTTATGTGGCTCATGGCCCTAACCGAAGCGCCGAGGTCTGATTCGAGCAGGTTGTTCAGCACGCCGGTGTAGAGGCGGGTTGGCTCGAGTAGTACCTCGCCAAGAGTCTTTGAGCCGAATTCGGCAACAGTCTTGCGGTAGTCGAGCCCAGAGTCGGCAACAATCTTTCGAACCAGCGAGTAGCCGTTTGAATGCAAGCCGCTCGACTGCATGCCAAGCACGACATCGCCAACCTTTACGTTCTGTGGCCCGAGCAGTTTGCTGGCCTCAACCACACCAACCGCCGCACCGGCAACGTCGTAGTCATCTGGCGCAAGCAACCCGGGATGCTCTGCTGTTTCACCACCGACGAGAGCAACTCCAACAGAAGCGCAAGCTTCGGCGATGCCGCGAACGATATCTGCGATCCTCTCTGGAACCACTTTTCCGCAAGCGATGTAATCGGTCATAAACAAACTCTTTGCGCCAACAACAACAATGTCGTCGACAACCATTCCGACAAGATCTTGACCGATTGTGTCGTGCTTGTCGATTGCCTGCGCGATTGCAACCTTGGTGCCGACACCGTCAGTTGATGTTGCAAGCAATGGTTTGTCATAGCTCTTAATGAACGAAACGTCGATCATTCCGGCGAATCCACCAAGGCCACCGACAACCAAATCGTTGTGTGTTGCGCTAACTGCACGCTTCATTAGTTCAACCGCTAGATCTCCGGCGTGAGTGTCTACCCCGGCGGCAGCGTATGCGTCATTCATCTGCTGCAGCCTTAGTCGTTCAGAGTTTCGTGTTGCTCGCGCACCAGACGATCTGTTTCGCTATCTGGGCCGGGCTCGCATGCAGCCGCTGGTCGCTCGAGCAAATTCTTGCCGAGACGATCTGCTGTCGGCAGCTCAATCGGATAGCTTCCGGTGAAGCAAGCCGTGCAAAGTGAGTTCTCGGTCTGACCCGAGGCCGCGACCATTCCATCCTTCGATAGATAGCCCAGAGTGTCGGCACCGATTGATGCACGCACATCGTCGACACCGAGCCCCGTTGCAATTAGCTCTGCACGAGTCGCGAAGTCGATGCCATAAAAGCATGGCCAGGTGATTGGCGGTGACGAAATTCGCACGTGGATTTCTGCGGCACCTGCTTCGCGAAGCATTTGCACCAGCGCGCGCTGGGTGTTGCCACGAACAATCGAATCGTCGACGACGATGATGCGCTTGCCCTTGATGACCTCTTTGAGAGGGTTTAGCTTCAGGCGAATTCCGCGTTGGCGAATTGTCTGCGAAGGCTGAATGAATGTGCGGCCAACGTAGGAGTTCTTGACCAGCCCGTGACCAAACGGGATGCCCGACTCTTGCGAGTAACCAATTGCCGCCGGGGTGCCCGACTCAGGAGTTGGAATTACAAGATCTGCCTCAACCGGATACTCGCGGGCAAGCGTGCGACCCATCTCGACTCGGGCGTCATACACGTTCTTGCCGTTGATAGTTGTGTCTGGTCGAGCTAGGTAAACGTATTCGAAGACACAACCAGCGCGCTTGGTTTCTGCGAAACGTGTTGAGCGCAAACCATTTTCGTCTATGGCGATAAGTTCTCCGGGTTCGACCTCGCGCACGAACGATGCGCCAACGATGTCGAGAGCGGCTGTTTCTGAAGCGACTACCCATCCGCGTTCTAGGCGACCCAAGACAAGCGGGCGAACACCCTGAGGGTCGCGAGCTGCATAGAGCGTGCTCTCATCCATGAATACCAAACAGAAAGCGCCCTTGACGCTCGGCAGCAACTCGAGTGCGGTTGCTTCGAGAGTGTGATCTAGATCGCCAGCTAGCAGAGCGGTGAGCACGGCAGTGTCGGTTGTGTTGCCGGCGGTGATCTCACTAGCTTTTTGATCTGGATAACGCTCGGCCAATAGCTGAAGTAAATCAGATGTGTTTGTTAAGTTTCCGTTGTGCGCGAGCGCAACCGTGCCAGAAGAAGTTCGGCCGAGAGTTGGCTGTGCGTTTCGCCATGAAGATGCGCCGGTGGTCGAGTAACGGTTGTGACCAACCGCGATGTGACCCACGAGTGACTCAAGAGCGCTCTCGCTGAAAACTTGCGAAACCAAACCCATGTCTTTGTAGACCAAGATTTTTTCGCCGTTAGAAGTTGCGATGCCCGCGGATTCTTGACCGCGGTGCTGCAAAGAGTAAAGTCCGAAGAATGTGAGTTTTGCTACTTCTTCACCGGGAGCCCATACGCCGAATACGCCGCACTGATCTTGTGGTGCTTTCTCATCGTCATCGCTGATTGCGAGATCGAAATTCAGACGTCCATCGCCTCTAAGCAAGGGCAGATTCCTGTCGTTGTGAGTGCGTTAGGCGAAGAACCAGTCTTCGCTACCCCTCTATTTTAGTTGCTTCGATGCGCTTGCTACGAGCCCGAAAAAATGCCTCGAGCAAGACTGCGAACACCAAACCGACGCACGCGAACAGGATGGTTCCCCACACGATCACATAGCCAAAGAAGTTGCCAGGAGCGTTAGTCACCCAGGCGGTGATTGCCGAGACAATGAAGCCGATAACCGCTGCCGTAGCCGTAAACGGGATGAACTTCGGCGCTCTGCGAATGTCTACAAGCGCAGTGCTGGTCTTTTCAGTTGGTTTAGCCACGAGACCATTAAACCAGCGGAATGTGGCCTTTTATTTCGGCACGGGTTCCAGAGGTGTGAATCGAACCGGCAGCCACGGCGGCATCCCAGGCTAGATCGCCGACGGCGAGAGCGAACCAGGTCTCTGGCGACATCTCTATTACGTTCGGCGGGGTGCCTCGGGTGTGGCGCGGGCCTTCGATGCACTGCACGGCACCAAATGGTGGCACACGAACCTCTACGGTGTTTCCTTCGGCGCGGGTGCCAAGCTCTTCGAGCAGGTAGCGCACGGCTGTCGCGAGTTGCGTATGGTCTCCAGATCTCACCGATGCGACGGCTTGCTGACCTTCATTGGGTTTAACGCGTCTCTTCACACTTCTAAACTTAGAGGGTGAAAATCTTGGTTCTTGGCGGTGGTGCTCGCGAACACGCGATTACCAAAGCGCTGATCAGAACTGGAACACCGGCTTCAGAAATCATTGTCGCCCCCGGCAACGCAGGCATTGCTCTAGAAGTTGAAGTCGAACCTGGCCTTGACGCAAATAATCCGCTTGAAGTTGTTAAGTTCGCTCTGTCACATGAAATCGATTTGGCCGTTATCGGCCCTGAGGCTCCGCTAATCGCTGGCGTGACTGATGCACTTAGAAGTCAGGGCATTGCAGTCTTCGGACCATCTCAAGAGGCTGCGGCACTAGAAGGAAGCAAGAGCTTCGCGAAAGAAGTAATGGCAGCAGCAGGTGTGCCAACGGCCATGGCTCGCGAATGTTCAACGTTAGAACAAGTCGAAGACGCACTCAATGAGTTCGGCGCGCCCTATGTAGTTAAGGCAGACGGGCTCGCTGCCGGCAAAGGTGTAATCGTCACGAGTGATCGAGACGCAGCACTCGCCCACGCCAAGAGATTCATCGACATGGGAATTTTGGTTGAAGAATTTCTCGAAGGTGAAGAAGTTTCTCTGTTCTTTTTGAGCGACGGAAAAACTGTGATGCCGCTGGCGCCAGCGCAAGACTTCAAGCGCGCTTTCGACAATGATGAAGGGCCGAACACCGGCGGCATGGGTGCTTACAGCCCGCTGCCTTGGTTGCCGGCGGGATTCATAGAAGAGGTCGAGCGCACAGTGGCTCAGCCGACCATCGACCAACTGGCTCGAATGGGTGAACCGTTTGTCGGCCTGCTCTACTGCGGGCTCAT
>JBFYOO010000116.1:0-2545 GCA_041303785.1 Micrococcales bacterium | reverse complement strand
GCGCGAGCGTCACGGATGGGCTCGTTCTCAGTGACGAAGTCTTCTGCGAACTTCCAACTGCTTATCTTGTCTACCATCACGACTCCTGCGCCAATGATATCGCCGGCGACTCGAAAAGCCTCGCATTCAGCGGGTAACCTAGACGGGTGTTCGGTCTAAGCGCAGAAAAGTTGCTCATCATCGGGGTGATCGCCGCCTTCTTAATCGGCCCAGACCGCCTGCCGATTTACGCGCAGAAACTTGCTCAGTTTGTGAAGAGCGCCAAGCGCATGGCTGAGGGTGCCAAGACCCAGCTCTCAGATGAGATGGGCGACGAGTTCAAAGAGATGGATTGGAAGAAACTCGATCCGCGCCAATACGACCCGCGACGAATTATCCGTGAGGCTTTGCAAGAAGAGCCCGAGATGAACCCGGCCCAAAAGTTAAACAAGGCTAAGCCCGGCCGCACCATGCAACTTGCCGATGGCGAGGCTGCTCCGTTTGATTCAGAGGCAACTTAGCCCACGTATGCGGCTAAGGCAGCCTGCGCTGAATCTTGGCTAGCAAGTCGATCAGCGGGGCCATGCGCTTCCAACCCCTAGCGTTCAGCGGCAGGCCGATTCCTGCGATTGTGCGGGCAACTCCAACAGTGCGAGCTTCTGTGTAGCGAAGCAATCCGCCGACTGCCGACCGACGACCGACACCACTCTGCTTGAAGCCACCCATCGGTGCGCCGAATGATGCAAATGTTGCGCGATAGCCCTCGTTGATGTTCACGCCACCGGCCTCGATGAAGTGCGAGATGCGAATTGCTTCTTTGCTGTTGCCGATAATCGATGCATTCAAGCCGTATTCGCTGTCATTTGCCATATCGATTGCTTCGTCTATGTCGCTGTAACCGTAGACGCCGATAACCGGGCCAAAGACCTCATCGCAGCGCATCAAGACATCTTCGCCGATGTCTGTGATCACGGTTGGCTGATAGAAGTATGGGCCAACCGATGGCAGTGCGTGCCCGCCGGTGAGCACTCGCGCACCCTTGTCGGTTGCGTCTTTCACAAACTTTTCAACCCTTGCCAACTGTGCCGCACTGGTTAGCGAACCGATGTCGAATTCAAAGTCGTTCGACTTGCCAACCTTGAGCGCTTCGACAACCTCGACCAGCTCGGCCTCAAAATCGGCCTTCAACTCTTGCGGAACATAGACACGCGAAATGGCAACACAGAGCTGACCGGTGTTGCCGAACGCTCCTGCTGCCACGATTGCGGCAGCGCGCTCCAAGTTTGCCGATGCCAGCACAATCGCCGGGTTCTTGCCGCCGAGTTCAAGCGAGCAACCAATGAGTCGGCCAGCAGCGCGCTGAGCAACGTGGCGACCGGTTGCGGTTGAACCAGTGAAGGCAACGTAGTCAACGTTGTCGGTTACGGCATTGCCAACCTCGGCACCGTCGCCAACAACAATGCGCCAAACATCCTCTGGCAGACCAGCCTGCAACGCCATTGCGCGTGCGTAGAGCGAAACCAAAGTGGTTTGGTTGTCTGCCTTTTGCACGACTGCGTTGCCAGCCATGATCGCCGGAATCACATCCATCATCGCGAGAGCCAACGGGTAGTTCCACGGAGTGATAACACCGACCACACCGATTGGAACCTGCGCAACGAAACTGCGAATCAAAAACGGAACATCGGTCTTTGCAGTTTTGATTGAAAGCGCTTTGTCGGCAATTTTTGCGTAGTAGCGAGTTGCCCCGATTGAACCGGCAAACTCTTCAACAGCATGCATGCGCGACTTGCCGGTTTCGAGTTGCAAGAGGTCGAGAAATTTATCCTTGTTCTCAAGCATTAGGTCGTGCAGCTTGAGCATGATCTTCGCGCGCTCAGAAACCTCGAGGCTCGCCCAGTCTGCCTGGGCATCGCGTGCGCGATCGACCTCGATGGCGACCTGCTCAGCACTCAGCTGCGGCAGGTCGTAGATGCGTTTGGCCGATGTCGGGTTGATTACCGCATGGGTCTTGTCGGTGGGGGCGAAGTGCGAGATCAGGCTCGCGATGCTGGTGTCGGTCACAGGTTGAGTTTAAGGCTGCGACTAGCCCGTTCGAGCTTGTCTTGAGCAATCAACGAGGCAATTCGCAGAATCTGCTCAGCGGCAAGGTCGTTTGGCTTGGCCAAAACCACGGGCTGCCCGCTGTCTGAACCCTCGCGCAGTGCCTGGCTCATGGCAATCTGCCCGAGCAGTGGCACGTTCGCCTGGGCCAACTCGCTCAGTTGGTCTGCCACGGCTTGGCCGCCGCCGCTTCCGAAGAGTTCGGTTCTGCTGCCGTCTGCGTTCTCGAGCCAGCTCATGTTCTCGATTACCCCAAGGATGCGCTGCCCGGTCTGCAGGCCAACCGCGGCGGTGCGGGCCGCAATGTCTGCGGCCGCCGGTTGGGGAGTGGTCACCACAATCGACTTTGCGGTCGGCAACAGTTGCCCGAGGCTTATGGCAACGTCACCAGTGCCGGGTGGCAGGTCGACGAGCAAAAAGTCGAGGTCGCCCCAGTGCACATCGGTCAAAAACTGTTGAATTG
>JBFYOO010000115.1:0-4948 GCA_041303785.1 Micrococcales bacterium | reverse complement strand
TTTCGGCCTTCGCAATATTTGCAACCACATCACGCGGCAAGACGATCTTGTTGTCGGCACCGCGAGTTGCAGCAACCAAAATGCTCTGCTTGCCGTTCTCGCGCACGAAGACAATTGCCTCTTCTGACGCATACAAGAAGCGCATCGAGCCGTCATTGAGTGCGCTGTTGCCACGACGAATCTTGGCTAGCGCAGCATAGATCTCAATCATCTTGGTGTCGTGAGGTCGTTCATTGTTCCACGGAATCGGTGTGCGCGATGATTCGCCGTTAAAACCGTCGAGACCAAATTCGTCGCCAGCCCAAATGACAGGAATGCCAGGAAACGTAAACTGCAATCCGGCCGCAACTTTTTGCGCACCTTTAATTGCATACGACTTGAATCGCGGAATGTCGTGAGTGTCTAGTGGGTTCATGTTGTGCAAACGCACGTGCCACGGAAAACCTGCGATGAACTGCGTATAACTCTTAACGAGTTCGCGGCCGCCGGCCTTCTGTGCACCATCCCACATCGAGAAACCTGGAAGCCCTTGGGCACCCTTTGGTCGTGACTTTGCATTCTCGTTATAGAACCAACGCCACACCGGCTTTGTGAAGTTGGAGTAAGTCATTGCGCCCTGCCAGCCGTCACCCTGCACTTCATAAGCTGCGTCGCCGGTGTACTCGCCGAGCATGATGGTGTCTGGGTTGATGTCAACCATGGTCTTGCGAATCACCTGAGCAACTTCGAGATACATGTCTTCGTCTCTAATGCGCCCGGTCATGTTGGCAACGTCGATGCGCCAGCCATCCATTTTGTAAGGAGCCTTAAGCCATCTGGCTACGACAGAGGTCGGACCCTCGATGAAACGCTTGCGCAATTCGCGCGACTTCCAGTTGAACTTCGGAAGGCTGCGAACTCCGAACCAAGAGTCATACTTGGTGTTCTTTTCGGTGAAGTAATAGAAGTCGCTTTCTTTAGCGCCCGGCTTCTTGTAGGCAGCCTTGAACCATTCGTGGCCAACACCTGAATGGTTCGAGGTTAGGTCGCCGATAACACGCATGCCCTTCTTGTGAGCCGCCTCAATAAGCGCCGAGAAAGCCTTGCCGCCACCTAGTAGCGGGTCAACCTCGGCAAATGAACTTGCGTCGTAGCGGTGGTTCGACATGCCCGGAAAAATCGGGGTCAGGTAGACCAGGTTCACGCCGAGTTTCTTAAGGTGATCTAGGTGCTCGATGACGCCCCAGAGGTCACCACCGAAGAACTGCTCGGATGTGCCTGGGCCAGTGCCGATGACCTCGTCGCCCCAGTTTTTAGCGATTGCCCAACTCGGCGTCTTGTGCGAGTCTGCGTGCTTGGAGCGCGCGAAGCGGTCTGGAAAAATCTGGTACATAATCGCGTTCTTGCCCCACGCAGGCGCAGACGAGAAAGTGTTGAGTCTGAAGTCGTTGATGTCTGCCGGAATCATCTCGTGCATGCCCAGGGTGTTGTACCAGAGCGTTTGACCCGATGCCATGACAAACATGAAACGGTAGTTCATCTTCGGGTTGTGCATCGTGATCTTGGTTTCATACCAAGACCAGCCACCTTCTCGCTTCACAATCTTGGCGACTGGGCTAGGAAACGCCTCGCCGCTCTCGCTAAAACGAACACGAACCTCTTTGACAGGTCCCAGAGCTTTGTGAATGCGAATTCGAATCTTTAGAACATCTAGCAGCTTCGGGTTTTGGTTCGGCACGTAGAGTGCCGAACCATCGTGGTGCGGTAGAAGTGCAAGGGGTAACTTGTCGAAAACCGACATTAACCCTTCACTGCTCCACCCATTAGACCCGAAACGATATACCGCTGCAGATACAAGAACAGAATCACGATTGGTATCGCAGACAGCACGGCTCCCGCGGTGAACATCGACCAGTCACGAGAGAACGGGTCTGAGATGAACTGTCGCAAACCAACGGCAAGAGTCAATGACTCTGGCTTGCTCAAAACAACTGCCGCCAAAACGAAGTCTGACGTGATGCCGATGTATGACAGAAGCATCTGAACTGCAAGCACCGGGGTTACCAAGCGCAAGATGATTCCGAAGTAAATCTGGGTGTGAGTAGCGCCGTCAATCTTGGCAGCCTCATCAAGCTCACGTGGAACCGTGTTGAAGAATCCATACATCAAGTAGGTTCCTGTTCCGAGCGAGCCACCCATGTAAATCATGATTAGACCCAGTTGGCTGTCGAGACCGAAGGCCGGAAAGGTTCGTCCGATTTCGATCAGCATGCCGTAGATCGCTACAAGACCGAGCAGCGACGGGAACATCTGAATCACGATGAGGCTCAAGAGCCCTGCGCGACGACCGCGGAAGCGCAGACGCGAGAACGCGTAGGCCGCCAAAGCCGAGATGAACACCGAGAAAATCGATGTCACGATGCCGATGTAAACGGTGTTGAAGTACCAGGTAGCAAACGGCCTGGCCTCATCCTGGAAGAGGTTTACATAGTTCTCGCCTGAGATGGCAACGAAAAGCGAGTTAGTGCCATCGATGCTGTTGTTCGGGTAGAGCGATGTCGAGATGATGTAGAGAATCGGAAAAATGGCGTAAAGCACAATCGCCATGCCCACCATGTGTCGCCAACCGAGTGTGAAGAACCAACGCAAAGGGGTCATGCGCCTTTTCTTAAACTTCAGCGGCACTTCTTTTTTAGCTTTTGCTGTTGCAGTAGCCATTAGTTCACATCCTCAAGGGTACGAGTTCTTCTAAAGCTGATTAGTGAGAACGTTGCGACGATGATAAAGATCAGAATCGAGAAGGCGCTGGCCAATCCGTAGTCTTGACCACCCCCGCTAGAGAACGCGATCTTGTAAACGAAGGTGATCAGAATGTCTGTTCCACCTGCGTCATAACCGCTCGATGCGGAATCTAGCGGACCACCTTCTGTCAAAAGATAAATCAACGTGAAGTTGTTGAAGTTGAAGGCAAACGATGCGATCAACAACGGAGCAATTGACACGAGAAGCAATGGCATCTTGATCTGTCGCAGAATTTGCCAAGGAGTCGCGCCGTCGATTGTCGCAGACTCGGTTAGCTCGGCCGGAATCGCCTGAAGCGCACCGGTTGTGATCAAGAACATGTATGGGAATCCGAGCCATAGGTTAACCAAAAGAATTGCCACACGAGCAGGGAATTCTTCGGTTAGCCATGGAACCTCGGTGCCGCCAAGTATCACGTTATTGACGAAGCCGTTGTCTGTATCAAGCAGTCCTCGCCACACATATGCCGACAGGAACGCAGGGAATGCGTATGGCAAGATCATAAGCGCACGATAGATGCGCTTGCCCTTCATTCGATCGTCGTTGAATAGCAGCGCAATCGCCAAACCGGCAATAAAGGTAGTTGTCACAGACAGGGCTGCAAAGATGAAGGTCCAAGAGATGATTTTCAGCAGCGGCTGACGCAAATCTTCATCGGTGAAAATCTTTTCGAAGTTCGCGAACCCAATTTCAACTCGCCAACCAATGTCGCTTACCTTCTCGCCATCGGGAGCGCCACCAGCCCTGAAGTATCCGTCTTTCGCCTCATTGAAAACCACACCATCGGTGACTCGCAGAAAAGACTTCTCCTCTGCGTTCCAGATGAGCTCCTCTTGATTGGTCACCGCGACCATGAGGTCTTCGGTCTTGATGAACTGACCTTGAGTATCGTTCGGATCAAGGTAAAGACGAAGCGCTGCCAAACTGTTGGTCTGAGCCTTAGAGAGTCCGGCTTGTGTTGCTTCTGTGTAGCCAGGCGCACTCACCGCAATTGCAATGTTGTCAGCCAGGATTTCGATCTTGCAGTCTGCCTCTGCAACGGTTGTTGCATTGTTAGCAATGACCTCTGAGATGGCCTGGCTACATGCTGGAACCTCAGTCAGTGGAACCGCACTACCGCCAACAAGAACTTTTCCGTTAACAGCGTCGGTCAGCATGAAGTTGTAGCGACCCTTATCATCTTGAACAAGCTTCACATCGTATTGAGGCGCACCTTCAACCGGACCGAATCCTGCTGCCTTAATTGCAGACACCGCAAGGCTCTGATCACCATTGTGATACGAACCATAGTTTGTGAATGCAGTGTAAGCACTGAAGAACAGCACGTACACCTGAAATGCAATCAGCAGAATAACTCCGGGAGCTAAATATTTAGCCGGTAATCCGCCGCGACGCAGGTACAACCAGTTCACAATCAGCATGCCGATAATGGCAACGGCAACAGGAAGCCACTGCTCGCGCATGAAAAGCACAAAGGCAACAAAGATGGTTACGGCATCAAGCACTGCAAGAAGAGTGATCTTGATGATTGTGCCTCTAAGGCTTGGTGTTCCACCGTCGTAAAGCTGCTTTACAGATTTGCGCTTTACGTTACTGGCATCGAGACCGCCTGAGAACGGGTTGGTCATGAAGCATCCCTCCCTGGATGTTGCAAACTACATAAACCCTATTCGCAAAACCACAGGTTGTTTTGCTGTTTCGAAAGTTCGTTACCCTTTCGAAACTGAAAGCGTTTGCTCGAGCGAGTGCCCGCTTAAAAGTAAGTGGGGCTCCGGTTTCCCGGAGCCCCACTCGAGCTTTGCGATTCTGAATTAGCCCTTGATTGACGCCTTGATTGCGGCAGTCATGGCCTTCCAGTCAGCAGCAGGGTTGGTTGACTTGCCAGTTAGTAGCTTGGCCTCAGTCTTGCCCCACTTGTCCCAAACGCTGTCCATCGCAACGATGTTCGGCATTGGAACCGCACGAGCACCAGCAGCAGCAAATGCCTTGATCACTGGGTCGTTTGAAGCAACTACTAGAGCTGCCTTGTTTGCAGGCGAGAAGCTGTCTACGTTGAAGTAGCTAATTCCTGCATCCTTGCCAGCAAGGTAGGTCAACAACTGGGTTGCGTTTACAACGTCAGTTGCAGGGCTGTTGGCAATGAAGCCACCCTTTGCACCCATGAACT
>JBFYOO010000114.1:0-11040 GCA_041303785.1 Micrococcales bacterium | reverse complement strand
CAGATGGGTTACCTCAATGTTCCAGATGGCGTGCTGATTGATTCAAAGCACGCAAACGACATTCCCGACAACCAACTCGTTTACATGTCGACCGGTTCGCAGGGTGAGCCGATGGCTGTTTTGGCGCGCATGGCGAACCTCGAACACGACATTGAGATCGGCGAAGGCGACACCGTGATTTTGGCGAGCTCGCTGATCCCCGGAAACGAGAACGCGGTTTATCGAGTCATCGACGGTCTCACTAAGCTCGGGGCCAACGTCGTGCACAAGGGCAATGCCAAGGTGCACGTTTCGGGTCACGCGGCCGCGGGGGAGTTGCTCTACTGTTACAACATCTTGAAACCCATGAACGTTATGCCGGTGCACGGCGAGTATCGCCACCTAATTGCCAACGGCAAACTGGCCGAGCAAACCGGAATTCCGCACGAGCGTGTCTTGATTACCGAAGACGGCTGGGTGGTTGACCTCGCCGATGGCATCGCCGAGGTTGTTGGCGCTGTTGAGTGCGGGCTGCTCTTCGTTGACGGTAAAACCGTTGGCAAAATCACAGAGGAAGACCTAAAAGACCGCCGCACGCTTGCCGAAGAGGGGTTCATCTCAATCTTCTGCACAATAGATGGCGCAACCGGCCGAATCAAGGTTGGCCCAGAGATTCGCGCAAGGGCATTCGCCGAAGAAGATCACGTCTTTGACGACGTAAAACCGCAGATTTCCCTCGCGCTTGCCCAGGCTGCTGCCGAAGGCATCCGTGATAGCTATGCGATGCAGCAGGTTATTCGACGCACAATTGGCACCTGGGTGAACAAGGCTCACAGGCGCAGACCCATGATCATTCCCGTGGTTATCGTCGACTAGGCGTTCGGCACCACGAGGTGCCTTTCTCGACTAGCGGGCCTGCCTCCCGCACTTTGTCTAGGGTCGCTGTTAAAGTTTGTGGCATGGCTACACGCAAACCCGTCCCAAAAAGTTCGACTCGCCCGAGCGCGAGCCGCACCCGCAGGCCGGCTAGCGGCGGCAACCCGCAGAACTTAGCCACCAGAATCTACATGGTCTTGGCCCACGCGGTCGGTGCGTCCGCCAGAGCGCTCAGCCCAGACCAGATTGCAAAAGAAGACCGTCGCGACGGCATTCCCTTCGCTATGTTCTTGTTTGGCATAGCCGGTGCGATTTTCAGCTGGTTCTTGATCAACGAGCAATGGGCGCTTGGGCTGCATGTGGTCACCTTCGGCCTGCTTTTCGGAAAGCTGGCCCTAGCGCTTCCGGTGGTAATGGTGGTTTTTGCCATCTACCTAATGCGTCACCCTTCGACCACAAAAGACAACGGCCGAATCGGCATGGGCCTCTTCTTGCTGCTCGTCTCGATCAGCGGTTTCTTTCATCTGCTGGGCAGCCAGCCGGTTCCGAGCGATGGCGAATGGAAACTCGCTTACAACGGTGGTCTCTTTGGCTGGCTGATCTCATGGCCATTTTTGAACACCATCACGGTGTGGGGAGCAGTGCCGGTTATGGCGCTACTTACCGTCGGTTCAATGCTCATCATGAGCAAGACCTCGCCAACGAGAATTCCAGAACGTTTGCGCGAACTCAAGCACTACCTCTTTGGAGAGTCGAGGCAGAAGCCAGACGCAGAAGTTGAAGAGGATGAATTGCCAGAGGCTTTCGACGGCACCAAGGTGCCATGGTGGCGTCGCGGCAAAGACGCTGAGGGTGCTTTTGAAAAAGCAGTTCTCACCGAAGATGGCGTTGGCGACGACGAACCTTCGCTCGAAGAGATTTTCGGTCAGCCAATCGAGGCAGAGATGCCTTCAGTAGACACGGTTTCGCCAGCAGAAGACCCGAAGACCGAACCTATCGATTTGATTGCAGAGTCAGACCAGCCCGAGGCTGCGACTGAGGCAAAGGCCGAACCTGCCAAACCAATGCGACTCAGGCCATATGCCCTGCCATCAAACGATCTGCTAACTCCAGGCACTCCGCCGAAGGCAAAGACCGCTGCGAACGATGCAATTGTGCTTGCCATCGACAGCGTCTTCAAAGAATTTGATGTTTCTGCCAAAGTCGTTGGTTTCTCGCGTGGCCCAACTGTCACTCGCTACGAGGTAGAGCTCGCTTCGGGCGTGAAAGTTGAGGCGGTAACCCGACTCACTAACAACATTTCATATGCGGTCGCTAGCAACGAGGTGCGCATTCTCGCGCCGATTCCTGGCAAGTCGCTCATTGGAATCGAGATTCCAAACACCGATCGCGAGATTGTTTCTCTCGGTGACGTTCTTCGCTCTCAGGTAGCCAAGCAAAGCCTGCACCCGCTCACCATTGGAGTCGGAAAAGATGTCGAGGGTGGCTTCGTGGTTGCCAACCTAGCCAAGATGCCGCACTTGCTGGTTGCCGGTGCCACTGGTGCCGGAAAATCCAGCTTCATCAATTCGATGATTACCTCGATTCTGATGCGTGCCAAGCCGGCAGAAGTTCGCATGATTTTGGTTGACCCCAAGCGAGTCGAACTCGCCGCCTACCAGGGTGTGCCGCACCTAATCACTCCAATTGTCACCGATGCCAAGAAGGCCGCCGAGATTCTTCAGTGGGTCGTTAGAGAAATGGATTCGCGCTACGACGACTTAGCCTCGTTTGGTTTCAAGCACATCGATGATTTTAACCGCGCAATTGTCGCTGGCGAAGTGAAGTTGCCTGAAGGCAGCGAACGAAAACTGCAGCCATACCCATACCTTCTGGTTGTCGTCGATGAGTTGGCCGACCTAATGATTGTTGCGCCGCGCGACGTCGAAGACTCGATTGTTCGCATCACGCAGTTGGCCCGCGCCTCGGGAATCCACCTTATTTTGGCGACGCAGCGACCGTCGGTCGATGTTGTCACCGGCTTGATCAAAGCAAACGTTCCTAGCCGCCTTGCCTTCTCTGTATCTTCAATCACCGACTCGCGAGTCATTCTCGACCAAACCGGCGCTGAGAAACTTGTCGGTCAGGGTGACGCCCTCTTCTCACCAATGGGAACCAACAAGCCAATCCGTGTGCAGGGAGCCTGGCTGGCCGAAAACGAATTGCAGCGAGTCGTTGACCACGTTAAGGCACAGATGAAACCCGAGTATCGCGAAGACGTCAACGAGGTCAAGGCCTCGGCTGTTGTCGATGCCGACATCGGCGACGATCTAGAAGTTCTTCTGCAAGCCGCTGAGCTCATCATTAACTCGCAGTTCGGTTCAACTTCGATGTTGCAGCGCAAGTTGCGGGTTGGCTTTGCGAAGGCCGGTCGTTTGATGGACCTGCTCGAATCGCGCAACATAGTTGGTCCTAGCGAAGGCTCAAAAGCCCGTGATGTCATGGTTCGACCTGAAGACTTGGGTACGGTCTTAGCTCAGCTGCGCGGGGAGACAGGGGCAAAGACTGCTCCGGCAGTTGCCGTCGCAGCCCGCGAGGTTGAGGCAGAGAGTCAAGGGTTTGAGTCTCTGGCCGCAGGCGACCCAGCCGACTTCATTCCTCTTGCAAATGACGATGACGATGACGGCGATGAAGACGCCTGGCAGTTGACGGGCAGAAAATAGTGGCGTTCGGCCTGAATCTTCCAAACAGCATCACTCTCTTGAGAATTCTGTTGGTTCCGGTCTTCATTACTCTGCTTTTTGTTTCACCTGACAAGAACACAATCGAGCGCTGGTTTGTGGTTGCCATTTTTGTCATCGCAATCTCAACCGATGGAATCGACGGTGCAATTGCCCGTAAGCGAAACCTGGTAACCAACCTTGGCAAGCTTCTCGATCCAATTGCCGACAAAGCACTAATCGGCGGTGCATTGATTTCGCTTTCGATTCTCGGTGAGCTCAGTTGGTTCATAACCGGCGCCATCTTGATTCGCGAATTTGCGATAACCCTCTACCGCCTTGTGTTAGCGAAGCGACGCGTCTTAGCCGCTTCACCAGGCGGAAAGTTCAAGACCGTGATGCAGGCAATTGCCATCGGCTTCTTGCTTTCGCCGCTCGACTACTACTTGCCGTGGCTAATCCCTGTTGAGATGGTGCTGATTTATTTTGCGTTGATTGTCACAATCATCACGGCGCTGCAATACATTGATGCCGAGATGAAACTGCGCAAATGAGCGACCAACTCTTCGAACAGATTCTTATCGAACTCGAAGCGCACCATTACAAGCTTGCGATTGCCGAGTCGCTAACCGGCGGCCTGCTTAGTTCTAAATTTGTTTCTGTCGCCGGTGCGTCGCGCGCTTTTCTTGGTTCGGTTATTGCCTATCAAGACACAGTGAAGCAAAATCTTCTCGGTGTTTCGGCTCAGCAGCTTGAGCAAAGGGGAGCGGTGAGTGCAGAAGTTGCAGTGGCTATGGCCGCCGGCGCAGCGGTGGTATTCGCGCGAGAAACGGGCACCCCAATCGAAAAGATCGTCGCTCTGGCGACAACCGGCATGGCCAGCCCAGTCGTTGAGAATTCGGCAACCGACAGCCCAGAGACAAAACCTGCGGGATTGGTATTTGTGGCCGTGCATTTGCCCGGCCGCCCGGCTCAATGTAGGCAACTGAATCTCTCGGGCGGGCGCAATGAGATTCGTGAGGCCGCCGCAGAGGCCGCCGCCCAACTGCTGCAGGTCGAATTACAAAAAATCGACTAGCCGGGACTAACTTGACCGGCCTTTTTGTTCATAGTTGAGCGACAGTCAGGCAACTTTCAGGCACTTTGTCTAACTTTGTCGTAGGCACACGGTAAGTTGATTTTCTAAGGAGGCCCAGATGGCACTAATTCGTCAAGAAATCGGCGATGTTTTGCGCGATTTCCGCACTCAAAAGGGTCAAACGCTGCGCCAGGTGGCTGCCAGAGCCAACGTTGCTCTCGGCTATCTGAGTGAGGTCGAGCGCGGTCAAAAAGAGGCGTCTTCAGAGATTCTGGCTTCATTGGCTGATGCCCTAGACACCCCTGTTTCGGTCATTCTGCGCGAAGTCAGTGATCGACTAGCCATCCTTGAGGGCGTAACGGTTCCAGACTTGGTGCCTGAGACCTTCGTCGAGAGCATCGTCGAGCACAAGTTCGACAATGTCGAGCTAGACGAGTTCGACGCCTTCCTTCTTGGCACCTCAAGCGGCAGCACCGTCAGCCAGTCAGCCAAATAACGGGCTTTCGCGAGCGTGAGGCTTAGCCAGTTTCAAGAGCTAATGAACGAAGAGTTCGGCGAGGCCTATGCCGCCGTTTTGCTCAAAGACTTGGCTCTTCAACCCCTAGCCGACCGCACCGGCCAGAAATGCATCGATGATGGAGAAGATCCACGCGATGTCTGGCAGGCAATCTGTGCCGCTTCGGGGGTTCCAAAAGAACGCTGGCACGGCAAGCCAGCTAAGAACAAAAAGACGAAATAGCGACACGCCAAACGAAAAATTGTTCGAAAATCTGTTCGAATACTGCTAACCTGCTAACAAGTGGTTTCTGAGGGTATTTATCAACAGAATCAGCGAAGACCGAGTAAATGTCCGATGTCACATCTAGTGTCAGTTGAAACAGAAGCAGTCAGAAAGAAGCTCAAATGCCATCACCATCAGATCGCGAAAAGGCCCTCGATACAGCGCTAGCTCAAATCGACCGCCAGTTCGGCAAAGGCTCCATCATGCGTCTCGGTTCAGACGAGCGCGCTCCGGTTGAAGTTATCTCGACCGGTTCAATCGCACTTGACGTTGCTCTTGGCATAGGTGGCCTTCCAAAAGGTCGAATCGTTGAGATTTACGGTCCAGAGTCTTCAGGTAAGACCACGGTTGCGCTTCACGCAATCGCAAACGCACAGAAGAACGGCGGTACCGCCGCATTCATCGATGCTGAGCACGCACTTGACCCGGTTTACGCTCAAGCGCTGGGTGTCAACATCGATGATCTTCTCGTAAGCCAGCCAGATACAGGTGAGCAAGCGCTTGAAATCGCAGACATGTTGATTCGTTCTGGCTCGATTGACGTAATTGTCATCGACTCGGTTGCCGCACTTGTTCCTAGAGCAGAAATCGAAGGCGAAATGGGTGACGCTCACGTTGGCCTTCAGGCTCGACTAATGTCACAGGCGCTTAGAAAGCTAACCGGTGCACTCAGCACAACCGGCACCACCATGATCTTCATTAACCAGCTTCGCGAGAAGATTGGTGTTTTCTTCGGAAGCCCAGAGACAACCGCTGGTGGTAAGGCTCTGAAGTTCTATGCTTCGGTTCGTCTAGACATTCGTCGCATCGAAACTTTGAAAGATGGCACAGAGGCCGTCGGAAACCGCACACGCGTAAAGGTCGTCAAGAACAAGATGGCTTCGCCGTTCAAGCAAGCCGAGTTTGACATCATCTATGGTGTCGGCATCTCACGCGAAGGCTCGTTGCTTGACTTTGGTGTCGATCAAGAGATCGTCAAGAAGTCTGGTGCTTGGTATACCTACGAGGGCGAACAGCTTGGCCAGGGCAAAGAGAACTCTCGCAACTACCTACTTGCTAACCCAGAGGTTGCCAACGAAATCGAGAAGAAGATCAAGCAGAAGCTTGGCATCGGTGTTCCTAAGGCCGTAGCAGACCTTCCTGTCGAAGATGCAGAGGTTGTTGCCGAAGTCGCTACCAAGCCTGCAAAGGCAGCCAGCGCAAGCTAAGAACCATGAACTCAAATCGTCGGGGTGCTCCCGCCGGTTTCAAGAAGAGACAAACGTCGAACTCTGAAACTGGCGAGGCACCCCGCAAACTTTCTCCTGAGCGACAAGAGCAGCGCGCCAGAAACGTCTTGCTATACCAGCTAGCGCGAGGGGCCAAATCTGCGCACACCCTCAGGCAGATTCTTGAGAAACGTGAGATTGACCGAGAAATCGCCGAGTCAGTTATCGAGCGATTCATCGAGGTTGGTCTTATTGACGATGTCTCATACGCAGAGACCGTTGTGAACTCTCGTCAAAAATTCAAGGGTCTGGCAAAGTCTGCAATCAAGCGCGAACTAAGTCAAAAGGGTGTCGAGGCTGCAATCGTAGAGCAAGTTACCGACTCAATCACTGTTGAAGATGAATTCGCCATGGCTCTTGAGCTAGCCAACAAACGCATCGTGCGTTTGTCCAACCTCGAATACTCTGTTCGCCAAAGAAGATTGAACAGCTACCTTGCGCGCAAGGGATATTCGTCTTCGATAGTGATTGCGGTTGTAAAGCAAGCCGAGCAGGGCCTAAACATCAATTCCTAGGTTCACAGCTCGCAGTATTTTCAGGTCACAAGTTGACTTGCGGGGGTAAAATCTGATTGATGACCCAAACACTAACCCGCACCTACGAGGTACGAACATTTGGCTGCCAAATGAACGTGCACGATTCCGAGCGCCTTTCGGGCCTGCTCGAGTCTGCGGGCTATGTCGCAGGTGCCACCGGTGAGTCAGATGTCGTTGTTTTCAACACCTGTGCTGTTCGTGAGAACGCCGACAACAAGCTCTATGGCAACCTTGGCATTCTCTTCGAGAAGAAGCAGGAAAACCCTGGTTTGCAGATTGCCGTTGGCGGCTGCCTCGCGCAAAAAGACCGAGACACGATCGTGGCAAAAGCCCCTTGGGTCGACGTGGTATTCGGCACGCACAACATCTCATCTTTGCCAGCGCTGCTGGAACGAGCTCGCCACAACAACGAGGCTCAAGTCGAGATCGTTGAAGCCCTCGAGACTTTTCCGAGTAGCCTTCCTGCCAAACGTGATTCAACGTTCTCAGCCTGGGTCAGCATTTCGGTTGGATGCAACAACACCTGCACATTTTGCATCGTCCCAGCGTTGCGCGGCAAAGAGCGCGATCGTAGCCCAGAAGACATACTTGCTGAGATTCGAGCACTGGTTGCCGAGGGAGTGGTTGAGATCACACTCTTGGGTCAGAACGTGAATACCTATGGCGTTGAGTTTGGCGATAAGGGCGCGTTCGCGAAATTGCTTCGTGCATGCGGTGATATCGAAGGTCTGGAGCGGGTTAGGTTCACCTCGCCACATCCTGCGGCCTTCACCGACGACGTGATTGAGGCTATGGCCGAAACACCAAACGTTATGCCGCAGTTGCACATGCCTCTTCAGTCGGGAAGCGACAAGGTTCTCAAAGACATGCGTCGCAGCTATCGCAGCGACAAGTATCTCGGCATACTCGACCGGGTTCGAATTGCCATGCCACACGCGTCTATCAGCACCGACATAATCGTTGGCTTTCCTGGTGAGACCGAAGAAGACTTTCAAGAGACGATTCGCGTTGTTGAGGCAGCGCGATTTGCCGTGGCATACACCTTCCAGTACTCCAAGCGACCTGGAACCCCTGCCGCCGAATTGCAAGATCAGGTGCCAAAAGCTGTCGTTCAGGAGCGTTACGAGCGCTTGCTATCCGTGGTAAACCGAATTGCTCTCGAAGAGAACCAAACTCAAATCGGTCGAACCGTTGAGGTGTTGGTTGCAAACGACGGCCGCAAAGACGACCGCACCAACAGAATCTCAGGTCGAGCACGAGACTTCAGATTGGTTCACTTCGAAGTGCCAAAGGGTCACGAATTGCCAAGGCCTGGCGACCTGGTTACCTGCACGATTACAGAGGCAGCGCCATATCACCTGATTGCCGACCTCAAAGATGGCGGAGCATTCAGCGTGCGCAAGACCATTGCCGGCGATGCCTGGGATAGAGCCGAGGCGGCATCCTGTGCCGTGCCAGAAGTCGGCGCCAAAGATTCTGGCGCAAAGGTTGCCCTGACCCTCTCGGCGAAGCCCAAGCACTTAAAGGCCTGATGATGTCGGCAATCAATTTGGTTGCAGTCGTCGGGCCAACAGGTTCGGGTAAATCTGAACTCGGCTTGCAGCTAGCAGAAAAGATTATCGAACGCGGTGGTCGCGCCGAGATAATCAACAGTGACTCTATGCAGTTTTATCGCGGCATGAACATCGGCACGGCAAAACTTTCAGAAGACGACCGTCGAGGTATAAAGCATCACATGATCGATGTCTTAGATATTCGAGACGAGTCAACCGCAGCCGAATATCAACAGCAGGTAAGGCCGATAATCGAAGAGTTGCAGTCGCAATCAATCACTCCGATTCTCGTCGGCGGCTCGATGCTCTATATCGCTGCCGCTCTCAACACCTTCGAGTTTCCAGAACGTGACGCCGAGTTGCGTCAGCAGCTCGAAGTCGAACTTGATACACACGGCTCGCATGCCATGCATCGACGCATAGCAGCGCTTGACCCAATTGCAGCTTCGAGAATCGACCCAGAAAATTCGCGTCGCGTTGTTCGCGCTCTTGAGATACTTTTGCTCACCGGTGAGCCCTTCAGTGCTGCTTTGCCAGAAGAGACCGAATCGTGGCAACCCGTTCTTGAGATCGGTCTCAACTCAGATCGAGCCCACCTAGTCGATCGTCTGGCCAAGAGAGTCGAAGACATGTGGAGCCGAGGTCTCGTTGCAGAAGCTGAGTCGCTGATCGGGGCAGGTATCCGTAAAGGTAAAACGTCTTCTAGAGCCATCGGTTACGCCCAGGCGTTAGCTCAGGTCGATGGTCTCATTTCTGAGCAAGAGGCCATCGCTCAAACCACCCAACTGACCCAACGTTATGCGCGCCGCCAAATGTCTTGGTTTAGACGAGACGAGAGAATCAACTGGTTTGACTATCAACAGCCCAATTTGATGGAGGCCGTGAGCCAATTGGTTTCTGACCGTGCCCCGCATCTGTTCGGCGAATAGGCTTGTGTCATGGGCAGGCTAATCGACTTCACCAAGGGGCATGGAACCGGCAACGACTTCGTTCTGGTGCTAGACCCAGAAGGTCAGTTGCAACTGAGCCCGAAAGAGATTGCCCGAATCTGTGACCGCCACTTTGGCATTGGTGCCGACGGGCTTATCCGTGTGGTGAAAACCGAGAACAGCCCCGAGGTTGCACACCTTCTTAAAGATGCGCCAGAGGCTGTTTGGTTCATGGATTACTACAACGCCGATGGTTCGACTGCTGAAATGTGCGGAAATGGTTCACGCGTTTTTGCTCGCTATCTGACCGATAAGAATCTAGTCAGCCTCGAAGATTCGCAGACGCTTTCAATTGCAACTCGCGCCGGAGTGAAAGACCTGCAAAGAAACATGGCAGGTTTTGCGGTTGACATGGGTAGGTGGAAACTTGGCTCAGACGACATTCTTGTTCGCGCCGGCCACCTGGATGTTCCTAGACCTGGGCAGTCAATCGGCGTGGGCAACCCTCACGTCGTTGTAGCTCTTGCCGACATGGATGAGTTGAAAGCGTTAAACCTACAAGACGCACCAAGGCTCGCCCCGCAGCCAGAGGCTGGTGCGAATGTTGAGTTTGTTGTTCCAGAAGAACCGATGATTAAAAACGGAGTCGGCTATATCTCGATGCGAGTGTATGAGCGTGGGGTAGGAGAGACCCTGTCTTGCGGCACCGGAATTTGCGCAGCGGTTTTGGCCACTCGCCACTGGGCCGGGGCAGGCGCACCGAACACGTGGCAGGTTACTGTTCCAGGCGGAACTCTAGGGGTGCGTATGTTCGCCACCGAAGACGGAGAGCACGTTGGGCTCAGCGGCGCCGCGGTGCTGAGCTTCGAAGGTCAAATTGACCTTGACACACTTTGATTTGTTAGTTCGATGCTGGGTTGATCGGTTGATCGGCCGCTTAGTGGGTCGGCTTTAGATTCGCGCGCTGCGAATAATTCGAAAGCCCTTAGCTGTGTCGATTCGCTCGCTCGCCAGTTGCTCAAACGATTCCTGCATCCATTTGAGAAGTGAATCTGCCCCAAGGTCTTTAGAAACAACAAGGTAGGCCTCACACTCTTCATCTAGTCGCGGCAACCACTCGCTAAGCAGAGAGTGAAGCGCATCCTTGCCGATTCTGATTGGCGGGTTCGACCATATGCCGCTGAAGACCATGTCTTTCGGCACTTCACTCGGCAACACCACACGGATGTTGTCTAGGCCAAGTTTCTTGGCATTCATGCGAGTCAATTCGAGCGAACGCTCATTCACGTCAATTGCCCAGATGGTTGCCTGCGGGCAGGTCTTAGCAAGGGTTAGTGCAAT
>JBFYOO010000113.1:0-5604 GCA_041303785.1 Micrococcales bacterium | reverse complement strand
TCACGATGGCAGAAGATATCGGAGTTGGCGGACGCGCCGGTTACTATGACGGAATCGGTGCAGCTAGAGACGTGATTCAGAATCACCTTCTGCAGTTGCTTGCTCTAACCGCCATGGAAGAACCCGTGTCTTTTGATGCGGCCGATTTGCGGGCAGAGAAAGAAAAGGTCTTGTCTGCGGTTACCTTGCCCGAAGACCTTGGATTGCACACGGCTCGCGGCCAGTATGCCAGTGGATGGCAAGGCGGCGAGCAGGTCACCGGTTTCTTGGCTGAAGAGGGAATGAACCCCAAATCGGTCACCGAGACCTACGCTGCTATGCGTCTCGACATCAACACCCGCCGTTGGGCTGGTGTTCCTTTCTATCTTCGAGCCGGCAAGCGCCTAGGCAGACGTGTCACCGAGATCGCAGTTGTTTTCAAACGTGCTCCACAGCAGCTCTTCGCACAGTCGCAGACCTCTGCCCTGGGTCAGAACGCTTTGGTTATTCGAGTTCAGCCCGATGAGGGTGTGACGATTCGTTTTGGCTCTAAGGTGCCAGGCGTTGGCATGCAGGTTCGCGATGTGACCATGGATTTCGGCTACGGTCACGCCTTCACTGAAGCAAGCCCAGAGGCTTACGAGCGCTTGATTCTCGATGTGCTGCTTGGCGACCCGCCGCTGTTTCCGCGTCACGAAGAAGTAGAACTCTCGTGGAAGATTCTCGACCCGATCGAAGAGTTTTGGGCCAAAAAAGGAAAGCCCGAGCAGTATCTTCCAGGATCCTGGGGTCCGGCATCAGCAGATGCGATGCTCAAACGTGATGGCCGAGCTTGGAGAATTCCGTGATTAAAGACCTGCCAAATACAACCGTAAGCAAAATTTCAAGGGCTCTCGTCGAGATGCGCGAAGAAGGTGGCGTGGTAGCCCTTGGTCGCGTGCTAACCCTGATTATTCAGACAAAGTTCAGCGGAATCGAAGACGCTGTAAAGGCCGCAAACGAATCTTCGCGTGAGCATCCGTGTCGAATTATTGTTCTGGCTGAGGATGACTCAAAGAAAAAGAGCGAGTCGAAACTAGATGCGCAAATTCGCGTTGGCGGTGACGCGGGTGCTTCTGAGGTAATTGTCTTGCGCGCGCATGGCGAGGCTGCCAAGCACTCTGCAGGTCTTGTAACCGGCCTCCTGTTGCCTGATGCGCCCGTTGTCGCATGGTGGCCTGGCGAAGCACCCGAGGTTGTCTCGGCATCGCCTATCGGCAAGATTGCGACTCGTCGCATTACAGATGCCGCATCGCAACCAGACCCGCATGCATTCTTGAAGAAACTTTCTAAGAGCTACGCACCCGGCGACAGTGACTTTGCCTGGACGCGCCTAACACTCTGGCGAGCTCAGTTGGCCGCGATTCTCGATCAGCCACCCTATGACCCAATCACCTCGGTTGAGGTAACCGGAGCGAGTGACTCCCCCTCAACAGATCTATTGGCTGCCTGGCTAGAGATGAAATTGAAAATTAGGGTCGAGCGAGTGCGAACCAATCGCGGCAAAGCCGTCTCGGGCATTCGCGGCGTCAAGCTATTTCGCAAATCGGGCGACATCGAGATTGTTCGCAGAGTTGCCGATGTTGCAACACTCATTCAGCCAACCCAGCCGACGCGTGAGATCTCTTTGCCCCGCAGATCTCTGCGCGATTGCCTGAGCGAAGACTTGCGTCGCCTCGACCCTGACGACCTCTTTGGAAAAGTCATCACCAAGGGTTTCGGCTCATCTGTCAAAGTGACACCAAAGGGCAAAAGCTCGCGATGACCTCGCCACTGGTCAATAGGTTCAAGGATGCCGAAGGCGTGGCCCAAGCGGCCGCCGAATACTTCGTTACTCGCCTGGCTTCGATGCTCGATCAGAAGACGCAGGTACACGTGATGTTGACCGGTGGAACAGTCGGAATCGCTACCCTTGCTACAATCGCGCGTCGAGAGGATTCGCACTTTCTTGACTGGAGTCGCGTGCACATCTGGTGGGGTGATGAACGCTTCGTTGCCGCCGATTCAGATCAGCGAAACGCCGTGCAGGCACGAAACGCGCTGCTAAGCAAAATAGCTATCGTCGAATCAAACATTCATGAGTTTCCGGCGACAGACTCAGGTTTGTCACTCGATGAAGCCGAGCACTTGTTCTCAGCTGAACTTTTAGTTACAGCACCCGAATTCGACTTGGCGTTTGTGGGCATGGGCCCAGATGGACACGTTTGCTCTTTGTTTCCTGGCAAGCCTGATCCTGCTAAAGGCGTTTTGGTCTTGGCCGAGCATGATTCTCCAAAGCCTCCAGCGCAGCGCTTGAGCTTCACCTATGAGGCAATGAACTCGGTTGCAGAGTTGATTTTCGTGGTTGCCGGCGCTGATAAAGCGTCGGCTGTAAAGCAGGTCTTTGATGAAAATGCCGAGAAACTCCCGGCTGCGAGGATCACTGGAAAAACAAGAACAATCTGGTTCATCGACCAAACCGCAGCAACCGAAAATTGGGGTTGCTAGTTACTTTTTAGAGGCAGACTTCTTTGCTGCTGCCTTTTCAAGCTTCTCAGCGGCAAGAGCGGCAGACGCTGCAGCAATTCTCTTAGCTTTGATTAGAGCGATTGCCTCTTCAAGAAGTTGTTTTGCTTCAAGCTCTGTGCGTCGTTCTTTTACGTAGGCCAAGTGGGTCTTGTATGGCTCGTGCTTTGCGTTCGAAGGTGGGTTTGCCTGGTCTAGACCGGCAGGTAGTCCGCAATTTGGGCAATCAATTTCTACCGGAAGCTCTTCGATTTCAACGTTCGAGGCAAACGCGGGGCTCTGAACGTGGCCCATAACGCAGTAGTAATTTCTGACAATTCGATCTGCTTTGAAACCGCGATCTTCCTCGCCCATCGGTCCGGCGCCTACGCGAGAGCCGCGGATTGCTGATCCCCCGTTGGTAGCCAATTTTCTTCCTTAGACCAGTGCGAATCTAGTGAATAGACCCAGCGTGATGATTACCACAATCCAGACGATTCCAAGGATGATGGTCACGCGGTTCAGGTTGCGCTCTGCGACACCTGACGAGCTCATGGTGCTGGTCACACCGCCACCGAACATGTCGCTTAGACCGCCACCGCGGCCCTTGTGCAACAAGATCAGCAGAGTGAGCAAAAGGCTAGTGATAGCCAAAAGCACCTGTAGAGCTATTTGTAATGCAGCCATTTATTCCTCAGTTTCTGAATCTAGAAAATTATACGCCGATGTGCTTCTGGAAGCGCGCTATACCGCTGAATTCATCGGCATCGAGACTGGCTCCGCCAACCAAAACCCCATCAACGTCGGGGCTTCTGAGGAATCCGGCAACATTTGCAGCCTTAACCGAGCCTCCGTAGAGAATTCGGGTGGTTGCCGCGACTTCTGGTGAGTGTTCGTTGGCGATCGCCTCGCGAATCTTCGAGCAGACCGCCGCAGCTTCTTCTGGGGTGGCCACCTTGCCGGTGCCGATTGCCCACACCGGTTCGTAGGCAATGACAAACTCGCCAAGGCTGGCGTGACCGGCAAGGGCTGCCAGAGTCTGCCTAACCGGCACAGCCGCCTGCCCCTCAGACTCGAGCTCCTCGAGGGTTTCACCAACGCAGATGATCGGCACGAGCGAGTGCTTAAAGGCTGCAGCGGTCTTGGCCTGAACTGTCGCGTCATCTTCTGCGTGATACTGGCGACGTTCACTGTGACCAATCAAGACATACTTCACGTCAAGCTTCTTCAAAAATGCGCCAGAGACTTCACCTGTGTAAGCACCGCTGTCGAACTTAGAAAGATCTTGAGCTCCGATGCGAATTTCGAACTTGTCTGCATCGATGAGAGTCTGCACCGTGCGAAGGTCTGTGAACGGTGGAAAGACTGCGACTTCAGCGGTTGAGTAGTCGTGGGCCGCATCTTTAAGTGACCAGGCCAGTTTCTGAACCAGCGCGATTGCCTGCTGGTGGTCGAGGTTCATCTTCCAGTTGCCTGCGATTAGCGCAATGCGATTAGTCATGCTCTGCTCTCTTCTCTAACTCTTAGCCTCAAGGCCCAAAACTGCTAGACCCGGCAAGTGTTTGCCTTCGAGAAACTCAAGGCTCGCCCCGCCACCGGTTGAGATGTGCCCAAACTGTGAATCTTCGAATCCAAGGATGCGCACCGCCGCGGCAGAGTCTCCTCCACCAACAACAGAGAGACCTGAAACTTTAGTTAGAGCCGAGGCAACCTGGCGAGTTCCGTTTGCAAACTTGTCGAACTCAAAGACACCCATCGGGCCGTTCCAGAACACTGTCTTGGCTTCAGCGATTTCTCTCGCAAAGTTTGCCGCCGAGTCTGGGCCAATGTCTAGACCGATAGCTGCGGCTCCAAACTCTGTGTCTTCGATTTGATCGGCAGGGGTTACCTGAGCATCTGCGTCAGCAGCGAATCTGTTCGCCACCACGATGTCTGTTGGCAGCACGACCTCGACACCGAGTTCTGTCGCCCGTGCTAAGTACTCGCGACAGGTTTCAATCTGGTCTTGCTCAAGCAAACTCGCACCAACCCTGTAGCCTTTTGCAGCCAAAAATGTGAACAACATTCCGCCACCGATGAGCAGTTTGTCGACAGTTGGCAACAGGTGGTCAATAACGGCAAGCTTGTCGCTGACCTTAGAGCCACCGAGAACCACGGCGTATGGCCTCTCTGCAGACGCAGTGAGCCTGGTCAGCACATCAAGTTCTTTCTCGATTAGCAAACCTGCAGCGCTAGGCAACAGCTGAGCGAGTTCGTAGACGCTCGCCTGCTTGCGGTGCACCACACCGAAACCGTCGCTTACAAAGAAATCGCCGAACTCGGCCAGTTTGGCCGCAAAGCCCTCACGCTCTGCCTTGTCTTTGCTGGTCTCCGCAGAGTTGAACCTGAGGTTCTCGAGAACGATAACCGCTCCGCGAGTCATTGCCTTCACCGCCCCGTGCGCTTCGCTGCCGACTGTGTCGCTTGCGAAGAACACATCCTGGTCTAGCAACTCACCTAGGCGCGCTGCTACCGGTGCAAGCGAGTACTGCGCATCTGGCGCACCATCGGGGCGACCGAGGTGAGAGATGACAACGACCATCGCTCCTTCATTCACGAGTCGCTGAATAGTTGGCACTGATGCAACGATTCGTCCGTCGTCAGTTATACGGCCATTTTCCAACGGCACATTCAAATCGCAGCGCAGAACTACGCGCTTGCCGTCTAGTGATGGCAGGTCGGCGAGATGGCGCATTAGAGCTTGCTGGCCACTAGCTGAGTTAGTTCAACGAGACGGTTAGAGTAGCCCCACTCGTTGTCATACCAAGAGCTGATCTTTACGGTTCTACCGATTACCTTGATTAGCCCGGCGTCAACGATTGACGAGTGCGGGTCGGTAACGATGTCGCTCGAAACGATTTCGTCTTCGGTGTAAGCAAGAATTCCCTTTAGCGGGCCGCTAGCAGCAGCAGCCTTGTAGGCAGCCTTGATATCTTCAACTGTGACATCGACTTTTGAAACCAAAGTTAGGTCGGTGATTGAACCGGTAGGCACCGGAACGCGAAGTGCGTAGCCATCGAGCTTGCCCTTCAACTCTGGAAGAACCAAGCCAATTGCTTTGGC
>JBFYOO010000112.1:0-4386 GCA_041303785.1 Micrococcales bacterium | reverse complement strand
TTCGGTTTACCTACTTACCCCATGGATAGCGATTAGCGGATTCACGTCGCTCGTAATCGGAGTGGCTGTAACCGGTGCCGGACCACACGCTGGCGACGCTAACTCGCCGAGAAACGGTCTCGATCTTGAAATCATTCAGCACCTGCACAGCTATCCCGGCTACGTAACCATCGCGCTGACTCTCGCGGCGCTGCTGCTGTTGGCGCGGGTAAACAAAGATGGTGCGGTTAAGCGCGCGACCAGAATAACGCTCGGGCTATTCATCGCTTTGGCTTTGCAGGCAATCATCGGAGTCATTCAGGCGAACACCGGCGTGCCCGCGATTCTGGTGGGCTTGCACATGCTCGGTGCTTCTCTAATTTCTAGCCTGATCACATTTCAGTGGCTTGCGGTTCGAGCGAAAAGCTAACAATTGGCGAGGGTTTTCTGGTTTAGGCGCGATCTTCGCATTCAAGATAACGTCGCCCTAAATGCCGCCTTGCGCGGTGCTAACGAAGATGGCGACGGAGCAGTTGCGCCGGTTTACGTTGTTGATCTCGAAAAGTTTGAAGCCCTTAGCCCCGTGCGACAGCACTCGCTGGTTGCCTCGCTCGATTCACTCGGCGCTTCGCTCAACCGACGTCTAACCATTCGTCACGTTCGCGGGCTTGCCAATGTCGCGCAAGAAATGATTTTGCTTGCCAAGGCCGCAAAGGCAGAGCGTGTTCACGCCACAAGGTCTTTCGACCCAGACGGCATAGCCGAGCAGAACGCTGTCGGCATCGCTCTTGCAGAGGTTGGAGTGTTTCTGCAGCTCGACGATAGCAACTACGCGGTTGCTCCCGGTCTTGTGAACAAACCAGATGGCACCGCTTACCGTGTCTACACACCGTTCTATAAGGCTTGGTCTCCCCTTGCTACCAACGCACCGGTAAAACTTGAGGCACCAAAAGTCGACTGGCTCGAGCCGGTTGAATGCATGGGCCGCCCCGTGCCCAAAGAGCCAAGTCCATTCAAGATTCGCGCCGGTGAGGCGTTCGCACTTAGAACCCTCGAACGGTTTTTAGTCAGAGCTGTCAAAACTTACGACGAAGATCGAAACCGTCCAGACATCAGCAGCACCTCTCACCTATCGCATGCACTTGCCCACGGAGAAATTCATCCGCGCACAATTCTCGCCAGGCTCGGCGATAGCCCAGGTGAAAGCGTCTTCGCAAAAGAAATCTGCTGGCGCGAATTTTATGCCGATGTTTTGTTTAGAAACCCAGACTCGCTAACCGACTACTACGACAAGAGATATGCGCAAATGCGCTACGACACTGGTTCGGTTGCCGACGAACGACTCAACGCATGGAAAAAGGGTGAGACTGGATATCCGATGGTCGATGCCGGAATGCGCCAATTGATCGCAGACGGCTGGATGCACAATCGAGTTCGCATGATTGTCGCTTCGTTTCTGGTGAAAGATTTGCACCTGGAGTGGCGGCAGGGTGCCGAGCATTTCGAATATCTACTAACCGACTTCGATCCGGCTTCAAACGCGCACGGATGGCAGTGGACTGCCGGAAGCGGCACAGACGCTAGTCCGTATTTCAGAATCTTCAACCCGATTACCCAAGGCCAAAAGTTTGATCCGAATGGTGACTACGTTCGCAAGTACATTCCCGAGTTGCGACACATCGCGGGTGCCGATGTGCACGAACCTTGGAATCTGCCTAACGGATATGACGGCGGTTACAGCCGACAGATAGTTGATCACGCCGAAGAGCGAAACGAAGCGCTTGCCCGACTTGCTGAGATTAAGCAGCAGTCCTAAAAGCGAATTAGCGGATCGACCGCGACCGCGATGAACAAGACGGTCAGGTAAGTAATCGAACCGTGAAAGAGTTTCATCGGGTTCTTAACTTCTCCCCTGGAACCTTCACGATGAAGCCGATAACTCTCGAGCATGAACCACAGTCCGCCGAGAACAGCTACGACCGAATAAATCCAACCCATTTGACCGAGTGGAATCAGCAACAGGCTCGAAGCCACCATCGCCCAAGAGTAGAGAACAATTTGAATGGCAACGGTTTTCGAGTTGCGCACAACCGGCAGCATTGGAACACCGGCAGCGGCGTAGTCGTCTTTGTAACGCATCGATAGCGGCCAATAGTGCGGAGGTGTCCAGAGAAAGATGATCAGAAACAAAACCCAGGCTGCCGGCGATAGGTCGTTGGTAACCGCCGCCCAACCGATCAATACCGGCATGGCGCCGGCGGCTCCGCCCCAGACAATGTTCTGCGGGGTTCGTCGCTTGAGCAACATCGTGTAGATCAGCACGTAGAAAAGAATCGCGGCCAGAGAAAGAGCTGCAGCTAACCAGTTGACAAGCAGACCGAGCCAAAGTACCGAGCCGGCACCAATTGCGTAAGCAAACACCAACGCCTCGGTCTTGCTGAGTTCACCGGTGACCAGAGGTCGCTTGCTGGTGCGGTCCATTACCTTGTCGATGTCGGCATCTATGTAGCAGTTGAATGCGTTTGCCGATCCGGCGCTCATGGCACCGCCAACCAAGGTCGCCAGCACAAGCCAGAAGTCTGGCAGTCCACGCTGGGCCAAAATCATGGTCGGAACGGTGGTTATAAGAAGTAGTTCGATAACCCTGGGCTTCGTGAGTGCCAAATAGGCTCTCGCCTTGCCAAAAATCGTTGTTTTTTGAGGCTTTTGCATGGTTTCAGGTGAAGAGGTCATCTCAATCAAGTCTAAGCGAATTGCCACGCTGGCTATTCCTGCGCACTCTCAGGTGGCAATTAGACTAATGAGGTAATGAATTCGAGGCCGCTTGCCTCATTTTTGGCAACGACGCCTGAATCTTATTTTCACGATAGAAGGAGCTGTCTTGTCAGCATTCCAATGGACCGAACTCGACTCAAAGGCAGTTGACACCGCGCGTGTTCTTGCCGCAGACGCGGTAGAGAAGGTCGGCAATGGTCATCCGGGAACTGCGATTTCTCTAGCGCCTGTCGCCTACCTATTGTTCAACAAGGTAATGCGCCACGACCCGAGCGATGAAACGTGGTTCGGCCGAGACCGCTTCATATTGTCTGTCGGGCACAGCTCGCTTACTCTCTACAACCAGCTTTACCTGCACGGATACGGCCTAGAGCTAGACGATCTAAAGGCTCTGCGCACTTGGGGGTCTTTGACTCCTGGTCACCCAGAGTTTGGTCACACCAAGGGTGTTGAAATCACTACCGGACCACTGGGTCAGGGCTTGGCGTCTGCGACCGGATTCGCCTATGCCGCTCGATTCGAGCGCGGGCTTTTCGACCCGAACGCTAAATCCGGTGAGTCACCGTTTGACCACTTCGTTTATGTGATCGCAGGCGATGGCGACATGCAAGAAGGCGTTACCGCTGAGGCTGCTTCGCTTGCCGGTCACCAGAAGCTCGGCAATCTCGTTGTCATCTATGACTCGAATCAAATCTCGATCGAAGACGACACCGACATCTCATTCACCGAGTCGGTAAACGACCGTTACCAGTCATACGGTTGGCACACCCAGACTGTCGACTGGAAGAAGACCGGCAACTACGTTGAAGATCTCGAAGAGCTTTACAGCGCAATTGAGAAGGCAAAGGCAGAGACAGACAAGCCTTCGCTGATTATCTTGCGCACCATAATCGGTTGGCCATCACCGAAGAAGCAGAACAGCGGAAAGATTCACGGATCTGCACTGGGCGCTGAAGAGCTCGCTGGTTTGAAGAGCGCCTTGGGCTTTGACCCTGAGAAAACTTTTGACGTTGCACCCGAGGTCATCGCTCACACTCGCAGTTACCAGAATCGCGCCAACGAAGTTCGCGCTAACTGGCAGAAGGCTTTCGATGCTTGGGCAAGCGCCAACGCAGATGCGAAAAAGTTGCTCGACCGAGTTGTTTCGGGTGCCGCACCAACCACGATCGAAGCTGCCCTGCCTAAATTTGAAGCCGGCACCGAAGTATCTACTCGCGCTGCGTCTGGCAAAGTCATCAACGCGATTGCGGCTGTAATGCCAGAGCTTTGGGGCGGGTCTGCCGACCTAGCAGAGTCGAACCTCACCACAATCAACGGTGCAAAGTCTTTCGTTCCCGCGCAGTGGTCAACCCACGAGTGGAGCGGAGACATCTATGGTCGCGTTCTTCACTTCGGCATCAGAGAGCACGCCATGGCGGCGATTCTCAACGGAATAGCGCTGCACGGAAACACGCGTGCTTTCGGCGGAACGTTCTTGATTTTTAGCGACTACATGCGCCCAGCAGTTCGACTAGCCGCTCTTATGAAAACTCCGAGCATCTTTGTCTGGACTCACGACTCTGTTGCGCTTGGCGAAGACGGCCCGACGCACCAGCCAATCGAACAGTTGGCTACCCTGCGCGCTATTCCGCA
>JBFYOO010000111.1:0-3266 GCA_041303785.1 Micrococcales bacterium | reverse complement strand
CTGGGTGGTGAAGACCGAACCGTTGGTCGCACCGGCAGCCTGAGTGGTAACAACCAGCTGGTGGGCAGGGCCATGAGTGAGGCTGAAGCTCTGGGTAGCAGAGGTCAACGCGCCCGAGGTGTAGGTGAGCACGTTGGTGTTCGAAACCAAACCATAAGCGCCAAGGCCGCTGAAGGTGGCAACACCCGATATCGGCGTAGCCGATGCCGTTCCGGTAAGTGTCGAACCGCCGGTCATGGCAACCGCTACGGCCGTCGCGTAGTTGGTCACGGTGTTGTTGTAGGCATCCTGCACCGTAACCGCAGGCTGCACGGTGAAGTTACTTCGGTTCACAAATCCTGAAGCCTGGGTTGTCAGAGCAAGCTTCGAGGCTGTACCGAACGTAATCGTGATCGCCGATTGTGCGACTGTCATCGCTGGGTTAGTTGAGTATGTTGCGGTGAAAGTAATTTCATAAGTGTCAGAGACCAAACCACCGATTCCGAGGTCGGTAAATTCTGCAACACCAGCGACCGCGTTAACAGTTGTGGTTCCAACGAGAGAACCAGTGCCACCGGTCAGCGAAGCAGTGACCGCAAGAGTTGTGCCGTTGTTGGTGACAACGGTGTTGCCTACGGTTTGAATCTCGACTACTGGCTGAGTCGTGAAAGCGAGACCGGCACGACCACCGGCGGCATTGGTTGTAACCACAAGGTGATCTGGGTCACCGGCTTCAATTGTGATCGAAGCAGTGTCGACAGAACTCTGGGTTGCAATAGCAGCCGCGTCAAAGTTCACAACAAGAGCGCCAGTTCCAGCTGTAACTTTCAATGTGTTGAATGTGAAGAGGCCTGACTTCTGAGTTATCGAAGTTGTGCCACCGAGCGTGAATCCGGCACTCGTTGTTGAGGCAACAATGGTGTTGTCGATTGTGCTCTGTGCGCTCAAAGTGTTGCCATAAATGTCTTTCACGGTCACAACTGGTGCTGGGCTGAATACCGCATCGAGATAACCGTTAGTTGGCTGGTTGGTTACCGAATACTGGCTTGCCACGCCAAATTGACCAACAATCGAGTCGACGGTGCCAGGGGTAAAGGTCTGGCCGGTTGCCTCGGTGTAAGCCACGGATGGCGTTGCCCCGCTCGAAGTCATCGCCAATGTGGTCACGTTGTTCTGGCCGCTGAGGTCGATGTTGCCGCCAGCCGAGACACCCAGGTTGGCGATTGTTATTGCTCCCGCACCTGAAACCGCGCCGCTGGTGCGAAGGGCCAAGGTCGAGAAGTTTGCCGGGGTGATCGCAGCGCTGACTGATATGTCGCCAGAATTAGCTCCGCTAGGTTCGCCAATTCTTAGTGTGCTGGTCGTGATTCTCGCGAGCTCTGCCGCAACAACTGAGAGGCTGCCAGCTTGTTCCGTGCCCAGATTTACAGGGGTGGCCGCAAGAGTTGGCGCGATTGTGACTCGTCCAGCAGCGGCAGTAACAGTGTTCGCAGTGTTGATTGCTAACGAGTCTGCTCTTAACAAAACATATGAGCCTGATGCAGCGGCAATGTTTGCGTTCACTGCAACAGCGCCTCCGTGCACCTCAACGAAACTAGTTGAAGTTAGGGCTGACGAAACCGTCATTGCCGCGGTGTTGCCCGACTTTCCAAGTCGAATCGAAGATGATGTTGCAGAGATTGTCAAATTTGTGGTTGTTAGCGCAGTAGCGAATGAATTTGCGCCATCTGGCGATTCAACAATCTTGCTGCCGGTGCCATTCAGGCTTAGCCCACTGAACGTTGGGTTATTCACATCGAGTGTTACCGACACGTTTGAACTGAATGCGGTGCCGCTAGCGAATGTTGCGGTTCCAGGTGTTGTGCTGGTTGACAGTGAAACAGCGCCATTGGTTGAAGAAACTGTTCCAGAGGCAAAATTGAATTCGGTTGTGTTGGTGGCGTTACCCAATGAAACAAGTGAAATGCTTCCCGATGTCGAAGTTACATTTGAACCAGCCAGCCAGAGACCCCAACCCTTTGCGATCGCAAGACTTGCAGAAGATCCGGTGATGCTGATGGCACCTGAATCAGAAGAAATCACGTTCGTTCCAGATGTTGCAGTTCCGCCCCAACCAAGCAAGACACCAATGTGGTTTCCGGTGCCGGTGACACCTGTTGTAAGAGCACCATCCAGGGTGATTGTGCCCGATGTTGTCTTTATGAAAGCTGTCTTCAAGGTTTCAATACCCGAGTTGTGACTCGCTGCGCCAACTGAGGCGGAGTCTTGGCCACGAAGCAAGACGTTTCCAGCGCCAGCATTGATTGTTCCAACCAGACGAATGCCGGAGTAAGCCGTGCTAACGCTCTCGGTAATTACTGCCGTGGCCTTGGCGTAGCCGTCAGCGGCAGTCGCTCCGTTTCCTCCTCCGAGCGTGACTGCACCCCCGTTAGAAACAATTGATGAGCCCGAAGCCATGAGAATTCCACCCTGAGAAACGTTGTCTGAGTCGGCCCAAAGGGTGACTGGGCCGCCATTTGACTGCAGAGCGTTGTTGATCAAAAGGTTTCCGGTTGACTTCAACAAAATTGGTGCGACTGCACTGGTGTTTGCCGTGATAGTGGCAACGGTAGTTAGATCGCCAGCGCTCGCGGTAATTGTGACGCCACCATCTCCGGCCGAAGTTATTGCACCGGTGCCGTTGAAAGCCGTGGCTGTGACAGATACCGCCCCAGAGGCATTGAGCGTAGCTGCGCCAGAATAGGCTCCAGATGCAATTACTGTGATGTCACCTGCGAGAGTGGTGGCTTGGTTTGCAGAAACCGTCACGGCACCGCCGTAGATTTCGATGTCGCCCGCGATATTTGCCGTCGCGGCCATTGTGATTGCAGAGGCGTTGGTTAGCTTGCCAATCTGCAGGTGACCCAGATTCGTAAAAGCCATAATGCTCACCAATGTTGGAGCGGCAGCGAATGAATCTGACTTGCTAAGAATGTATGCGCCCGCTGCGTTTCTGAATGTGACTGAAGTGCTTGCATGTATTGACAGACGATCTGAGTAGAAGTAGACGTCACCAGCCATGCTCGAAGAAGTTAGACCGCCGAAAGTTGTGGCAGCTAGACCAGAGCCAAACCCCAGCTCAATTGCTTTTGTCGATGCATCGACAGTGATGTCTCCTCCAACTGACGAAACGTTGGTGTAGTTGAGCACAACAGCATTAGTCGTTCCAGAACTTGCAACACCTGTAATCGCAACGTCGCCGGCGGCAGTAGCTGTGATGTTTAGTGTTCCCGAGTTGGTGAACACGT
>JBFYOO010000110.1:0-2876 GCA_041303785.1 Micrococcales bacterium | reverse complement strand
GCTCAGACTTGTTGCCTGTGGTGAGGGTGAGGTGACCCTCTTGGTTACTGAGTGACATCAAGATAGTTCCGCGCACTCTGGCCTGCAGGTTCTCGGCGGCAACGTCTTTGAGTTTTAGCTGCTTCTCTAAATCTTTCACGGCAGCTTTGATTGCTTCGGTGCGAATGTTGATGCCAAGTCTTTTAGCGAGGTCGAATGCGTCTGACTTTGAGTGATCGCTCGAGTGTTTGCTTGGCATTGAGACACCGAATACTCGGTGAGCTCCGATCGCATCTACCGCAATCGCGGCGCAAACGGCGGAATCGATTCCGCCGCTGAGTCCGAGAATCACAGACTTGAAATTGTTCTTGTTCACATAGTCACGAAGTCCGAGAACAAGAGCATTCCAAACTTGCCAATCGTCATCGAGCTTGTGTGAGCCTAATTCGCTCGCTGCCACAATGTTGGTTTTGCTTTCGATGTCGAAAAGCAACAGGTCTTCTTCGAACTGCTTGCCGCGACCGATGAGGTTTTGATTGGCATCAATCATGAGCGAGTCGCCATCGAAGACAAGGTCGTCTTGCCCGCCGACAAGATTCACATAGGCAACGGCAACGTCTTGCTTCGCGGCTAGGTTTTTTACCAGCTCAACTCGGCGGTCATCCTTGTCGATCTCAAAGGGTGAACCGTTCAAAACCAAAGCCACATCGGTGTTTTCTTCGCGCAACTTGGCAACCGGCCCGCCCTCTTGCCAGATGTCTTCGCAGATAAGCATCGAGAATTTGAGATCTCCGAGTTCGAAGCTGATCAACTGGTCACCCGGAATGAAGATTCTATATTCGTCAAACACCGAGTAATTAGGCAGGTGGTGTTTTGCGTAGCCGGCCCAAACGCGGCCCTCGCGAATAATCACGGCAGCGTTTTGGGCAATCGCCCAAGGGCTTCGGTGTTCCTCGGCAACTATGGCCGGGGTTCCAAGCACCACCGCCACCTGTCCAAGCCCGCGGTTGTCGAGCTCAATCGCAAAATTCTTCACGGCTTCTACGCTGTCGTTGAGAAAGTTCTCGCGAGTTGCCAGATCTTCAATCGGGTAGCCAGAGGCCATCATTTCTGGAAAAACCACTAGGGCGGCTCCGCGTTCGGCCGCCGTCTCAACCTGGTCGAGGCACTTGCGTAGGTTGCCCTCTAGGTCTCCAACAATGGCGTTGGTTTGCGCAAGGGCAATGCGAATAGCGGGCATAACGACTAGCCTAATAGCAGGCAAAGAGAGGGCATTCCCATGGATAAGCAGACAGATTTCGTGCTCAGAACTATCGAAGAGCGCGGCGTCAAGTTTGTTCGCCTCTGGTTCACCGACGTTGCAGGAACCCTGAAGTCAGTGGCAATCGCGCCCGCCGAAGTCGAGGGTGCATTCGCCGAAGGTTTGGGTTTTGACGGTTCGGCCATCGAAGGCCTTGCTCGAACCTATGAAGCCGACATGCTGGCTGTGCCAGACCCGAGCACTTTTCAGATTCTCCCTTGGCGCGGCGAAATTGACCCAACCGCTCGCATGTTCTGCGACATTCAGACCCCGGATGGCCTTCCGGCTTCTGCGGATCCTCGCAACGTTCTTCGCCGAGCCCTCGCCAAGGCCTCAGACCTTGGCTTTTCGTTCTACATTCACCCTGAAATTGAGTTCTACCTGCTCAAATCTGCTCAGTTTGGTGAAGAGGGTCCGATTCCGGTAGACAAGGCCGGCTACTTCGACAACGTTCCTGGCGGCACCGCACACGACTTCAGAAGGCGAGCAGTTTCGATGCTCGAGCAGCTCGGAATCTCTGTCGAGTTCAGTCACCACGAGGGTGGCCCTGGTCAGAACGAAATCGATCTTCGCTACGCAGATGCTTTGACAATGGCCGACAACATCATGACTTTCAGAACCGTTATCAAAGAGGTTGCAATCGAGCAGGGTGTTTACGCGACATTCATGCCGAAGCCTTTCACCGAGCACCCAGGTTCGGGAATGCACACCCACATGTCTCTATTCGAGGGCGACACCAACGCGTTCTTCGACCCGAGTGGTCAGTATCGCCTAAGCAAGACCGCACGACACTTCATTGCTGGTCTCTTGCGTCACGCTCCAGAAATCACCGCAGTCACCAACCAGTATGTGAACTCATACAAGCGACTCTGGGGTGGAGGTGAAGCACCTTCTTTCGTTTGCTGGGGACACAACAACCGTTCGGCGCTCATCCGTGTGCCGCTATACAAGCCAAACAAGGGCAACTCTTCGAGAATCGAATACCGCGCCATCGACTCGGCAGCCAACCCTTACCTGGCTTACGCGCTGCTTCTTTCGGCTGGTCTAAAGGGCATTGAGAATGAGTATGAGTTGCCTGCAGAGACCGAAGACAATGTTTGGTCTCTAAACGATTCAGAGCGACGTGCAATGGGCATTCAACCGCTGCCGCAGTCTCTTGACCACGCGATTCGCAAACTTGAGGAATCTGAGCTCGCCGCAGAGACTCTCGGTGAAGAGGTATTCAGCTATGTGCTCGCGAACAAGCGTCGTGAGTGGAGCGACTACCGCGCTCAGGTAACCCCGTTCGAACTTAAGCAAAACCTCGAAGTTCTCTAACCGAGCAAATGGCTGATTCAAGGTCGTTAAGCCTTTCTGAGCTAGCCAAGTATGGTTTCTCTGACCTTTCAGCAACCCTGCCCAAGCTCGAAAACCTTGTCGATTTAGTTGGCGATAACGCTCGTTCTGCGTTGGCCAGTCTTGCTCGGTCAGCCAACCCCGATCAGGCCCTCAACTATCTTTTGAATTTAACCCGCGTTGACTTGGCGAAAGTCAAGAAATTGCTTGGCAAAGAAGACTCTGCGAATCGATTGTGTCGACTGCTTGGTGCTTCTGAAGC
>JBFYOO010000109.1:0-6136 GCA_041303785.1 Micrococcales bacterium | reverse complement strand
ACTGCTCTGCATCGATTGCCTCTTGTTGCGCTGCGAGAATGCGAGCGCGAAGAACGCGCATCGCTGCCTCGCGGTTTTGCAACTGCGACTTCTCATTCTGCATCGAGACGACGATTCCGGTAGGAAGGTGAGTGATTCGCACGGCAGAGTCTGTGGTATTCACCGACTGACCACCAGGGCCACTTGAACGATAAACGTCGATGCGAAGGTCGTTCTGACTGATCTCGACTTCTTCTGGGGCGTCGACTTCTGGAAAAACCAGAACGCCTGCGGCTGAGGTGTGAATGCGGCCCTGTGTCTCAGTAACCGGAACTCGCTGAACTCGGTGAACGCCACCCTCATACTTCAAGTGCGCGTAGACACCCTGGGCTGGGTCGGTGGTGTTCGACTTGATAGCAATCTGCACGTCTTTATAACCGCCGAGGTCTGACTCGTTCTTGTCGAGAATCTCGGTCTTCCAACCCTTCGAGTTGGCGTACTGGATGTACATGCGCAATAGGTCGGCAGCGAACAGCGCTGACTCAGCGCCACCCTCTCCAGCTTTGATTTCCATGATCACGTCGCGGCCATCGTCTGGATCGCGCGGAATCAATAGGCGTCGAAGCTTCTCGGTAGCGGCAACCAGTTTCTCTTCTGTGGCCGGAACCTCGTCGGCGAATGACTCATCTTCTTTCGCGAGCTCTCGCGTTGCGACTAGGTCGTCGGTGAGGGTAACCACCGAGTTGTAAGCCGCCACGATTGCACCCAACTCTGCATATCGACGATTTAGCTTCTTCGCCAAGGCAGGGTTTGCGTGCACGCTCGCTTCAGACAACTGGGTCTGAAGTGCGAGGTGCTCCGCTAGAAGAGGCTGTACCGAATCGAGCAATTGTTAGTCCTGATCTGAACCTGACGGAATCGGCATTGACTTCTGAACCTGCATTAAGAATTCGACGTTGCTTGAGGTTTCTTTGAGTCGGTTGAGAACCAATTCGAGAGCCTGCTGCTGGTCTAGACCGGCAAGCGCGCGACGAAGCTTCCAAACAATCTTGGTCTCGTCTGGTGCCATAAGAATCTCTTCGCGTCGGGTTCCTGAAGCATTGACATCGACAGCCGGGAAAATTCTCTTGTCTGCAAGGGCGCGAGACAAACGAAGCTCCATGTTTCCGGTTCCCTTGAACTCTTCGAAAATGATTTCGTCCATCTTCGAACCGGTCTCAACAAGAGCTGTGGCAAGGATGGTTAGCGAACCACCATCCTCAATGTTTCTCGCAGCACCGAAGAAACGCTTCGGTGGGTAGAGAGCTGCAGAGTCAACACCACCAGAAAGAATGCGGCCAGAGGCTGGCGCGCTGAGGTTGTAAGCGCGACCTAGTCGAGTGATCGAGTCGAGCAGAACAACAACGTCGTGACCTAGCTCAACCAAACGCTTTGCGCGCTCGATTGCCAACTCGGCAACGGTTGTGTGGTCTTCTGCTGGGCGGTCGAAAGTCGAGGCAATTACCTCGCCCTTTACGGTGCGCTGCATGTCGGTAACTTCTTCAGGGCGCTCGTCAACCAAAACAACCATCATGTGAACCTCAGGGTTGTTGGTTGTGATTGCGTTTGCGATTGCCTGCAAGACCAAGGTCTTTCCGGCCTTCGGAGGAGAAACGATCAAACCGCGCTGGCCCTTACCGATTGGTGCTACCAAGTCGATGATTCGGGTGCTAAGGCGGTTCGACTCGGTTTCGAGACGCAAGCGGCTCTGCGGGTATAGCGGGGTTAGCTTGCCGAACTCGACGCGGTTTGCCGCCTCTTCGAGAGTCTGGCCGTTGACCGAGTCGATTCGCACGATTGCGTTGAACTTCTGACGCCCCTGGCTGTCGCCCTCTTTTGGCTGGCGAATTGCGCCAACAACGGCGTCACCCTTGCGCAGGCTGTACTTCTTTACCTGACCGAGTGAAACGTAGACGTCGTTTGAACCTGGAAGGTAGCCACTGGTGCGAACGAAGGCGTAGTTGTCAAGAACATCAAGAATTCCGGCAACAGGAACCAAGATGTCATCTGGAGAAATCTCTGGTTCGATTTCGTCACGATCGTGACCCTGGTTGTTGCCGCCGCGGTTGCGGTTGCGACCATCGCGGTCACGGTAGCGATCGCGGTTGCGGTTGCGATTACGGTTTCCGCCTCTGCGCTCGTCGTTGAAATCGCGATCGTTGCGAGAGTCATTGCTGCGGGTTTCGTTGTCTTTCGAAGCGCTTTCACGTGCAGCACCGTCGTTGTTTGACTCGCGCTTTTCACGTGGTTCACGCGGCGGGCGCTGCTCGCGAGGTTCGCGAGCTGGCTTGTCTGCCGACGACGAGTCACCTGCGCTGCTGGCTTCGCTAGAGGCTTCAGACTTGCTGGCGCTGCGACGACGGGTTGGTCGCTTTTCGCTGGCTGAGTCGGTGGTTGCAGTTTCGCCTTCTGCCGCTGCGCGACGTGGCTTCTTTACTGCTGGTGTGTCTTGGATTTCATCCATGTAGTTATTTCTCTTTCTGAGATTCAGATGACAGGTATTTGTTAGTCATCACCCGCACTGTGCGTGCGTTCGCATTAGATTTGCGAGGGATTTCACCAAAGCGTTCTGAATGAACTGCTGTTTAGTGGTGCAAGGTAACTGTAGCACCCTTGAAGTCGACAGCCAACAGCAAAGCCCGCCATTGTGGATAGTTTTTTGCCGCCAGTTTGGCAGCCTCTAGGCGTTCGGCAGGGTCACTGGCCAGCACAAGCACCGACGGGCCTGCGCCCGAAACCACAGCTGCGTGCCCGTTTTTGCGCATCAACTGAATGAGTTCGTGGGTCTCAGGCATAGCCTCGGCCCGGTAGCTCTGGTGCAGGCGGTCTTCTGTGGCGGCCATCAGCAGTTCTGGGCTTTGGGTTAGCGCCGCCACCAATAGAGCCGAGCGCGAGACGTTGAAGACGGCATCTTCGTGCGGCACCGAATCTGGTTGCAACGATCTTGCCTTTTCGGTCGACATTTTGAACTCGGGCACTAGCTCGAGTGGTGAGACGCCGCGGTGAACAAAGAGCTTCTTGGTGTGGGCACCGGTCTCATCTTCCCACGCGATGTTTAAGCTGCCGAATAGCGCAGGTGCAACGTTGTCAGGGTGACCCTCGAGCTCGGTTGCAATATCGAGCAATTCTGTCGAACTAATCTCGACGATTCCCTCGAGAAGACCTTTTGCCGCCATGATGCCGCTGACTACAGCTGCGCCTGATGACCCCATTCCCCTGCCGTGCGGAATAACGTTGTGTGCCTTGATCTTCAGACCCGGCATCTTTTGACCGAAACGGTCGAAGGTGAACTTGATGCACTTAACTACTAGGTTACTTTCGTCGGTAGCGACTTCGCCAGCACCCTCGCCGGTTACTTCGACCAACACTTGGTCGCCAGCTACCGCTTCAACTTCGAGCTCGTCGTAAAAAGCAAGTGCCATGCCGAGCGTGTCAAAACCAGGGCCGAGGTTTGCCGACGTGGCCGGAACCTTAACCGAAACTTTTCTGCCGACGATAGACATGGCTAGTTCAACCCGAGGCTCTCAGCAACTTCGGCGGCGTTGTTGTTAACCACGGTTGGCAAAATGTCGCCACCGTCTTCGTCTTTCAAAGCCCAGCCGGCATCCTTGAGGCCATGACCGGTAACTGTAACAACGATGGTTGCACCGGCAAGCGAATCGCCCTGCTGCGCCGACTTGAACAAACCGGCGGCTCCGGTTGCCGAAGAAGGCTCAACGAAAACGCCAACCTCGTTGGACAAGAAGCGGTGCATCCACAAAATCTCTTTGTCGCTAACCGCGCCAAACTTGCCCTCTGAACACTCTTGAGCACTCAAAGCGAGATCCCACGAAGCCGGGTTTCCGATTCGAATGGCGGTTGCGATTGTCTCGGGGTTCTTAACCGGCGAGCCCTGCACGAAAGGTGCTGAGCCTTCTGCTTGAAAGCCCCACATCTTTGGAACACGCTTGATGCGACCATCGTTGAAATCTTCGAGGTAGCCCTTGAAGTAGGCCGAGTAGTTGCCCGCGTTGCCAACCGGCAGCACGTGATAGTCGGGAGCGAAACCGAGTGCATCAACAATTTCAAAAGCGCCGGTCTTCTGACCCTCGATGCGATCTGGGTTGACCGAGTTGACCAGGTGAACCGCATAGTTGGCCGAAAGATTTCTTGCGAGATCAAGACAGTCGTCGAAGTTTCCGCGCACCTGAAGAATCTGAGACTTGTGCGCAACGGCTTGACTGAGTTTTCCGAGCGCAATCTTGCCCTCCGGAATTAGCACGACAGACTGAATTCCGGCAGCTGCGGCATACGCTGCAGCCGAAGCAGAGGTGTTTCCGGTTGAAGCACAGATGACTGCCTTGGCTCCGTGGCCGATGGCCTTCGAGACCGCCATTGTCATGCCGCGATCTTTGAACGAACCGGTCGGGTTCATTCCCTCGACCTTGAGCATCACGCGCTCTGCGCCAACCAACTTCGCCAGAGCAGGAGCTTCAACAAGAGGCGTTCCGCCTTCGCCGAGAGTGATGATCGGGTTGTCTGCACTGATGTCTAGTCGATCGATGTATTCACGGATGACTCCGCGCCACTGGTGAGCCATTAGATTCCTTCTAACCGGATGACAGATGTAATTGACTCGACAGCATCGCTAGCAGCTAGTGCCGCAACAACCGCAGACAACGACGCATCGGTTGCTTCGTGGGTGCCAATTTCTAGGTTGGCGGTTTTGCGACCAGGCGTTGGCGTCTGCTCAACAAACTCAATCGAAACTTCGTGAGTCGCAAAGATGTTTGCAATCGTGGCAAGCACACCAGGTTGGTCTGTGGCTTCGAGCGTGATCTGGTATCGGGTGAAGATTCGATCAATCGGAAGAATCGGCAGGTTTGCGTGAACCGAGTCTGCAAGACCAGGGCCGCCGGCAACGTGACGCTTAGCAGCGCTAACCAAATCGCCAAGAATCGCGCTTGCGGTTTGCGCTCCACCGGCACCTGCGCCATAGAACATAAGCTGGCCGGCAGATTCTGCCTCAACGAAAACAGCATTGAATGCGCCGCGAACAGCACCGAGGGGGTGGGTGCGCGGAATCAGGGTTGGGTAAACGCGAACAGAGATTCCCTCGACGCCAGACTTGTCTGCGTCGATTCTCTCAGCAATCGCCAAAAGTTTGATCACGTTGCCATCGCGCTGAGCCGCACGCATTAGTTCTGGCGTGACATTTGTGATGCCCTCGCGGTGAACCTGTTCAATTGGAACCTCGGTGTGAAAAGCGAGGTAGGCAAGGATGGCGGCCTTCTGCGCCGCGTCATAACCCTCAACGTCGAGCGTGGGGTCAGCCTCGAGGTAGCCGAGTTCGGTTGCCTCGGCCATTGCCTCTTCGAGAGAAACCCCGGCCGTATCCATGCGGTCAAGAATGTAGTTGGTCGAACCGTTGACGATGCCCATGATGCGCTGAACCTTGTCGCCCGCGAGCGATTCGCGCAACGGCCTGATGATTGGAATCGCGGCTGCAACGGCGGCCTCAAAGTAAAGCTGGGCACCAACCTGCTCGGCGGTGTCAAACAATTCGGTTCCGTGGGTTGCGAGCAATGCCTTGTTCGCGGTGATGACATCGCTGCCAGAGTTCAACGCTTGAAGAATGTAGGTCTTGGCCGGCTCGATGCCACCCATGACTTCGATCACGATGTCGGCACCGAGTATCAGTTTCTCAGCGTCGGTTGTGAGCAGCTCTGTTGGAAAACCCTCGGCACGCGAAGCCTTGATGTCGCGAACGGCGATGCCAATTAGCTCGAGTTCTGCACCGACTCTTGCAGCAAGCTCTGCCTTGTTCTCGGTAAGCAATCGGGCAACCTGGGCACCGACTGACCCGGCACCAAGAAGAGCAACGCGAAGTGGGCGATATTCGATCACGTCTTTACCCTCTCTTGGCAGTCGCTTGGTAGCGAAGGTCTCTGGTAAACAAGTCTGCCTCTGTTTCTGCTCGAATGATAAGTCTTGCCTCAGAGTTTCTTACGGCAACCACCGCGGGCTTGGTGAGCATGTTGTAGTTATTTGACATCGAGTAGCAGTATGCGCCTGTGGCAGCCACCGCGATAAGGTCGCTCGGAGTGATGTCGGCTGGCAGGTAATCGTGGCGAACCAC
>JBFYOO010000108.1:0-3009 GCA_041303785.1 Micrococcales bacterium | reverse complement strand
GCTCGAGATTCCAAACTTCACCGGGCTCGATGTCACTCCAATCGAGTGGCTGCAAGACATGCAAAAAACAGGCCAGCAGATCTTTGTGCTTGCCGAGGGGCATGGAACCGTCGAGCGCATCGGCGAGCAGTTGACCGCAGCTGGGGTCGAAGCCGAAGTGGTTCAGGGCAGCCTTCGCCGCGGGTTCGCCGCGCCGCAGAGCAAACTGATTGTGCTCACCGAGAGCGATTTCTTCGGCCGCAATACCTCTTATGTGACGCCCCAGGCCCGCAAGTTGGCCACCAAGCGCGGGCAGATGGTCGACCCGCTGACCCTCAAGGCCGGTGACTACGTGGTGCACGAGATTCACGGCATCGGCCGCTTCAACGAGCTGGTCACCCGCACAAGCGGCAACGGCCAGCACCAGCGCGAATACCTGCTCATCGAATACGCGCCATCGAAGAAAGGCCACCCGGGCGACACCTTGTTTGTGCCGGTCGATCAGCTCGACTATCTGACCAAATATGTCGGTGGCGAAGCCCCGGTGCTAAGCAAGATGGGTGGTGGCGATTGGTCGCGAGTTAAGAGCAACGCGCGCAAGGCCGTTCGCAAGATTGCCATCGACCTGGTCAAGTTGTATTCGATGCGAATGAAGTCTCGCGGTCACGCCTTCGGCCCAGACACTCCGTGGCAGCGCGAACTCGAAGAGGCTTTCTCGTTTGTCGAGACCCCTGATCAGCTCACCACAATCGAAGAAGTTAAGCGCGACATGGAATCTGAAATACCCATGGATCGCCTTCTCGCCGGCGATGTCGGTTACGGCAAAACCGAGGTTGCCATTCGCGCGGCTTTCAAAGCGATTCAAGATGGCAAGCAGGTTGCCATGCTCGTGCCAACCACTTTGCTGGTGCGTCAGCACACGGATACTGTTGAGGCGCGCTTCGCTGGGTTTCCGGTCACTGTTCGTTCACTATCGCGTTTTCAAACAGATAAAGAAGTGAAGCAAACGCTCGCCGAACTCGCCACCGGAGCCGTCGACATGGTAATCGGCACGCACAGGTTGTTGAGTAAAAACGTCAAGTTCAGAAATCTCGGGCTCATCATCGTCGATGAAGAGCAGCGTTTCGGAGTTGAGCATAAAGAGCAACTCAAAGCAATGAAGCTCAATGTTGATGTGCTTTCGATGTCTGCAACTCCAATTCCGCGAACGCTCGAGATGGCGATAACGGGCATCCGTGAAATGTCGACTCTGGCAACCCCGCCCGAAGAGCGTCACCCGATTCTCACTTTCGTTGGCGGCTATAGCGAGAAGCAGGTGGCTGCTGCGATTAGGCGCGAGTTGATTCGTGAGGGTCAGGTTTTCTTTGTTCACAACCGAGTGCAGAGCATCGACAAGGTGGCCAGCGATCTGGCCAAACTCGTGCCCGAGGCCCGCATAGCCGTTGCGCACGGGCAGATGGGTGAGGGTGCCCTCGAGCAGGTTGTTGTCGACTTTTGGCAGAAGAAGTTCGACATCTTGGTGTCGACCACGATCATCGAGACCGGAATCGACATTCCGAATGCCAACACCCTGATTGTCGATCGCGCCGAAAACTTTGGCCTCAGCCAGCTTCACCAGATTCGCGGGCGAGTCGGTCGTTCGCGTGAGCGTGCCTACGCCTACTTCTTCTATGACCCTTCAAAGCCGCTAACCGACACAGCGCACGACAGGCTAGCAACGATTGCTACGAACAACGAGCTGGGTTCAGGAATGCAGGTTGCGCTCAAAGACCTAGAGATTCGCGGCGCGGGCAACCTGCTCGGAGGTGAGCAGAGCGGTCACATCGCTGGCGTTGGCTTCGACTTGTATTTGAGAATGATCGGCGAAGCCGTTGCCGAGTTCAAGGGGCAGAAGATCGAAAGCCCGGCAGAGCTCAAACTCGAGTTGCCGGTCGACGCGCACATTCCTACCTATTACGTAGACAGCGAGCGTCTGCGACTCGAGGCATATCACAAGCTCTCGGCAGCTTCGGGTGAGACGGCAACCCGAGAACAACTCGACGCGATTGTCGCCGAGCTCGAAGATCGCTATGGCAAGGCTCCGCTGCCGGTGATGAATTTGATTGAGGTCACCGCACTTCGTCAGCAGGCCAATCGCCTTGGAATCAAAGAGCTCACCATGCTCGGCACCCAGGTGAAGATCACGCCCGTTGCTCTCACCGACGCCGAACAGGTGCAACTAAGCCACCGCCTGCCCGGCTCGCGCTACATGCAGACGTCCAAGTTGCTAACCCTGCCGGTGCCCAAGAACGCCGCCGGCGAACCGATGCGCGACCAAGAGGTCATCGAGTACACCTGGGCGTTGCTGGCCAAGGTCTTCACCGAAAGCGGCTCTCAGCCAGCCAGCAACTAAATGTCGCAGGCACCCCTTAGTTTTCTCTAGCCGCAGATTCGGCGAGAGGAGACACCCGTGTCAAAAGAAGCATCAGATTTTTCGAGGCCATTGCTGCGCCGCACCAAAATCCGTGCACTTGCCTGGCTGGGCATTGAAATCGAAGACAAAGAGGGCTACCTTGATGTCAATCAGAGCCTGTTTGTTCTCGAACCTCGCTACGTTGAACGCAATCTGAAAATCGCCGACCTAGCGAATGACATTAATCTGCACGCCGAAATTGAACCAGGCGAGTGTTGCTGCGGCCTGAAACTTGAATATGTCGCAATGCCACTAGAGGCACAAATCGGGCACACGCACAGGGGCAAAGCTACGAGCGTCATCATGCTCGATAGCGCTGACGGCATCAAAGTGCACTGCCAAACGTGCAACGAAGATTGGCCCGCCTACACAGCCGAGTGCATGCACCGCAAAACCCGCGAACCGGTTTACTGCCATCGATGCATGCAAGATCACGTTCTCGAGGTTCGAGAGCACGGATGTCTCGGTCATGAGTTTCTCGAATACGATGAGGGCGACGGTGACAACTCGCCACCAACTTTGCGCTCGCTTTTCACGCAGCTAATTGTGAAGGCAGATTCCGGCGGCTGGGTTTACGC
>JBFYOO010000107.1:0-9392 GCA_041303785.1 Micrococcales bacterium | reverse complement strand
CGGCTTCATCTGGATCATCACTTACTACGTGACTGAAGCTCAGTACCCTCTAGGAGCTGCGACGCAGCCAATCGACCTTCAAAACTGGAACATTCTTATTGGCTTTGGAATTGCGATGATTGGTTTCGCAATGACCACTCGCTGGAAGTAATCGTTTAGATTCCGTAATTGTTGACCTGAAACACGGTCGCAGCAACAAGAGCCGCAACCAAAAGCAAGACGCTAATGATTTGGCTTAGCCGCTGCTCGGGCTTGCGAGTGCCAGCATAAATAGCCGCAACCGCAGCACCAATCGCCAAACCACCGATGTGCGCTTGCCAAGAAATGCCTGGGCTCAAGAAACTGAATATCAAGTTGATTGCGATTAGGCCGGTGAGTTGCCCGGCTCTCTCGCCAACTGATCGCAGAAGCACAAAGTAGGCTCCCATAAGTCCGTAGATTGCGCCGGATGCGCCCACTACCGAACTCACCGGATTGCTGAAGAAGAGAACCGCAACCGAACCACCGAATGCAGCAACCAGGTAGAGCGCAAGAAAGCGAGCCCTGCCGAGCATCGGCTCGAGCACCTGGCCAAAGATGTAAAGCGTGAACATGTTGAAGAGCAAGTGCAGCCAACTGCCGTGCAGGAAAGCTGCCGTGAGCATTTGCCAAGGTGCGATTGTTGTCGCCAACGGTGTGTATGAGACGTAGATCTCTACGGTTTGGCCAATCGGCGAAAGCTGCAGAAACCAGACCGCGATGCTGATCGCCATGAGTGCGACCGTGAGTCGCGGTTTTCCCCCGAGTTGAGTGCGAGAACGCTGGCGGCTCAACTTTTCAGGTGTGCCGCCGGCGTCATCCGGGCATAGAAAACCTACTGCCGACTCAACCTGGCACGCTGGGCAGATTAGTTGCTCGCAGCGCTGGCAACGAACGTATGCCTCGCGGTCAGAATGTCGGTAGCAGGTCATGTGTGATTTACGCGAAGGTGATTGATTCGATTACAACGTCATCGTGTGGCTTGTCGTTGTGATCGACTGCCACGCTTGCAATCTTGTCGACTACCTTGCGTGAATCTTCATCGGCAACCTCACCAAAAACAGTGTGCTTTCCGTGAAGGTACTGAGTCGGTGCGACGGTGATGAAGAACTGCGAGCCGTTGGTGCCCGAACCATCGAACTTCTTGCCGGCATTTGCCATGGCAAGCATGTATGGCTCGTTGAAGTGACGCTCTGGGTGAGGCTCGTCGTCGAAGTCGTAGCCTGGGCCGCCACGGCCGGTGCCGGTTGGGTCTCCGCCCTGAATCATGAAGCCCGCGATGATGCGGTGAAAGATGACGCCGTTGTAGAAAGGCTTGCCGGTCTTTTCTCCGCTTGCAAGGTCAACAAAATTTTTGACGGTTACGGGCGCTTCGTTTCCAAACAAGTTGATCTTGATAGCGCCATGGTTGGTGTTAATGGTTGCGATTTGTGTATGAGTCATTCTTCTATTCTCGCAGACTCTAGTGACAGTCGGCTTTAGATTTAGCGAAGACCGAGGTCGTCTAGCGACACTGCCGAGAGGTAGCGGTAGCCGGCATCCTCGATTATTTTCTGAGCGCCGGTGTCGCGATCAACCACGGTTGCAACCGCCACGATGATTGCGCCAGCAGCTTCGAGCGCTTTAGCAGCGGTTAGGGGTGATCCGCCGGTAGTCGAAGTGTCTTCGACCACGATTACCTTGCGGCCTTTAACGTCTGGCCCTTCAACTTGACGACCCATGCCGTGCTCTTTGGCCTGCTTGCGCACAACGAACGCGTCGATTTCGCGACCGCGAGCGGCGGCCTGGTGCATGATTGCTGTGCCAACCGGGTCTGCGCCCATAGTTAGACCACCCACAGCTTCGAAATCTGTGATGCCGGCCTCATCAAGCATGTCGAGCATTACCTGTCCGATTAGCGGCGCAGCCTCGTGATGCAGTGTGGCGCGGCGAAGATCAACGTAGTAGTCAGCTTCGATGCCACTAGATAGAGTGACCCTGCCGTGAACTACCGCAAGTTCTTTGATGAGTTCTACGAGATGCGAGTGCTGGGCTGAGGTCATGGGTCAATTCTAGATTGGCTAGTACTTGAAGAGAACCAGCACGTGTGCACGCAGAATTGACTTGGTGATTGCTAGTTCAGTCACTAGGTTCGGGTAACGCAGAGTTAGCTGTTCGCAGGAGTGGCGTGCGCGTGCCATTGCCTCGCGTTGGCTCATGCCCTTGCCGACGAATCCAATGCATGTTGCCGACTTGGCTAGCGCGAAGTTTGGTGTCTGCTTAGCCAGTCGAACCAATGAGTTTGCTTTATAGCCGGATGTTGAAACTCTCGATTTCACAGCCTGGTAGCCAAGCCCAAGTCTCGAAATTTGAGTCTTTTCTTTTGTGATGTAAACGAAATTCTGAAACGTAATCTTCGAGTTGCTCATTACAAACTCAACATCAACCCAACCAATAACGGTTGCCGGAATCGCAACTGTCAGCGAGATAGATGTTCTAAAAGTAATCTGCGCCTCAACCGAGTTCATGAACAGCTTGTTAACCATGTTCATGTTGTCTCCTGAAATTGTGAGCTTGCCATCGGCCGCACTCACCTGTGCACCAGGTTTCAACGACCCGATAAATGAAGTCGTTTCTGACATTGAAGATGATGCAGCCGCCGCCGGTGTTACAGGGGCGGTGATTGCGCTTGCAGCAGCGCTGCCAACTGAATTCACGGCCTTCACCCTGAATTGATACTGTGTTCCCGCAGTTAGACCGGTGACGGTAATCGTGGTTGCTGTTGACGGAGTGTGAACGAAGGTTGTCCAGGTGACTCCGCCGTCACTCGAATACTCGACCACATAGTCGGTAATTGCACTTCCATTGGCGGCTGGTGCCGTCCAGCTGAGGTCTATCGAGCCAGCGTTGGCTCCGGGAGTAGATGTGACAGTCGAAACTGCTGACGGGGCAGTGGCGGCAAGAAATGTAACGCTAGAAGATGCGGCAGACCAAGCACTCGCCCCAAAGAAGTTCGATGTTCTAGCCCTGAACACATATGCCTGACCACCAGTTAGCCCTGTGATTGCAACGTTTCCAGACAGATCGACTGCTCCGGTGTAGTTGAGCCAAGAGACCCCGCCGTTCAGCGAATACTGCACTTCGGCCGAAGTCAGAGGCGAGCCACCGTTCGCTGGTATGGCCCATGTTAAAGCCACTTGGCCAGGAGTCGCGACTAGCAAGGGAGCTGAAGCGACAGCGTTCGGAACAGTGCCAGCGGCTACGGTATTCGAGGCCGAAGACGCAGTTCCCTGACCAACAGAGTTGATTGCCGTAACTCTGAAACTATAGTTTTGCCCAACCGTCAAACCCGTAACGGTTGCCGAGGTTGAGGCTGAAGCGCCGTCATTGAATGTGACCCAAGTTGCTCCGCCGTCGGTTGAATACTCAACCAAGTAGTCGGTCACTGGCGGAGTGCTTACAACAGTCGACCAGTTAAGAGTCACCGATGAACTACCTGCGCCTGAAATCGTTAGGCCAGTTGCCGCAGTGGGTGTTTGGTTTGGAGTCACTGATGCCGACGCCGCCGACGCAGCGCCGAAACCCATACAGTTCTGTGCAGCCACTCTAAAGACATAGGCGGTGCCGTTAGTCAGGCCCGTAACTATCTGCGAAGTTGTGGTGGCAGACGATGTGAACGTCGTCCAGTTGGTTCCGCCATTTGCTGAGTGCTCAACGCGATAGGCAGTGATGGCACAACCGTTGGTCGCCGGCGCAACCCAAGTGACGGTGGCTTGAGTATTGCCGTTTGCAATAGTCGGTGCGTTCGGTTGACCAGGTGCAGCGGCGACCAGCTGGGCTGCAGAAGTTGCACTAGCGGCACCTGTTCCGACAGAAGTTACAGCCTTAACTCGAAAAACATAACTGGTTCCGTTGGTCAACCCCGTGACCGTAATTGAAGTTGCAGCAGATGCAGTGTGAGCGAATGCGCTCCAAGTCGAGCCGGAGTTGCTCGAAAACTCGATTGTGTAATCGGTTATTGCAAAACCACCGTTGCTGCTTGGTGCCGACCAACCGAGCGCGACGTTATTGGCGCCTGGCGTAAGAGTCGTGAGAGTCGGAGCCGTGGGCACAGTTGCAGGAGTCACACTTGAAGACGAAGCTGACCATGAACTTGTGCCGATTGAGTTTGTAGCCGCGACTCTAAAAATGTATGCGGTGCCGTTGGTTAATCCCGTCACAGTTTCTGTTGTTGCACCGGCCGCCAGCGTGTTCGACCAACTCGTCCAGTTAGTTCCGCTGTTGCTCGAGTAGTCAAGCGAGTATCCGGTGATTGCCGCACCGCCATTAGCCGGCACAACCCATGTCACTGCAACCGATCCGTCAGCGCGCACAACGGTTGGTGCCGCAGGCGCAACGGGGGCCTGCGGTGCCGTCGAGGCCGCGACGCGCATCATCTCGGTGCTGGTGTTGCGCACATAGAAGTCTGCACCGTCTGCGTTATCCGCGATCTGCCATGCAACCTGATCAAAACCACCGCTTGGAGTGAAAGAGGCAACCTTGCTGAGCACCGCAGTGCTGGCATCAAGCTGGAAATAGTCAGAAACCGAACCGTTGCTAACAGATGCAAACTTCAGGGTTGTGCCTTGAGTTTGCATGGTGACAAAGCGATTTATCATCTGCGTTAAGTTGTGGCCGGTGATGTTTGTCTGGCTAGTCGCGGTTCCTGACGAACCGAAGGTGAGAACTTTTGCTGCAACAGTGGTTCCGTCGGTTGCATGCTGCAGTGCATATAGAGTGCCGTTGTTTCTCGGTGCAAGAGAAACAGTTCCGGTTCGCGTGTTTGCCAACACGCCTGACCAGGCCGAAGAGTCTGTCGTGATTGTTCCACTTGCGGTGACTCGAGTAACAAAGTAACCCGTGAAATTTGTTGAATCATACGCAATTGGGTTGTCATACGACGTTCCATCGCTCACGGCATCCAAGAACGTTAATGCAACTTGCGATCCTGTGGCGGCCGGGTTCACCGAGACACCAAAATTTGTGATGGTTTTTCTCGTGGAGTTATTAAGAAAGACAAGAGGCCCGGCCGCTGCTGTTCCACCAAAAGATGTAAACGAAGCTGGGGTGCCGAGAGTGGTGCCGCCGCTGTAGTTGACAAGAAAGTTAACTTTGCTTGTAAAACCCGCGCCATTCGCGCTCACGAAAGCAGAACAGCTAATCATTAGCAGGGGTGACGCAAAACCGGTGTTTGGCACCAACTTGGTTGCACCCGAGTACGACGTGTAAGTGCCGTTAGAAACTGCATTTAGTTTGTTGGTGCAAGTGGTGTAGTTAGACGCCGTGGTTGGCAGCGTGATTGTCGACTGGTAGCCCCCTGCAAATGTTCCGAGGTAGAGGTAGTTGTATCCGGAGTTGGTGAAAGCGTTTTCGTCGAGAATTGCCCACTTTGTTCCATTGGCATAGGTGGTCATCGAAAGATACGTTCTGTCTCCGGTAACCAATTGGCTGGTGAATGTGACTGAACCAGTTGCATTGAAGGTGGTGTCTAGACCGCCGTTTCTAAAGGCCTGCACTGTCAGTTGATTCGAACCTGAGGCGGTTGCGCCAACATTGAAAACACCGCCCGGATAGGCGAATGATCGAACTTGGCTTCCAGAAATCGATGGGGTGACCGGTGCCGCAGGTGTTGTGAAGGTGTTGCTTGAGGTGCCCGTGCCCAAAGCTACGGTGGCGGCTTGTGCCGGAGCACTGACGGCAAATAGTTGCGTCGTGGCTAAAACAATGCCGACCGCGAGCGCGATGCCTCTTCTCAGAAACCCCATAATTTTTCTATTAAAGCAGTTCCAGTTGGCGTCGCCCGGCAGACATGTGGCTGTCCACGCATCAGTCGCTTGTTCGTGTCGGTGGGCTAATCTGGTCAAATGCGCATCGCCACCTGGAACGTGAACTCGATTCGAACCCGAGTTGGTCGAGTAACCGACTGGCTGCAGCGATCAAACACAGATGTCTTGGCGATGCAAGAAATCAAGTGCAAGCCAGACCAGTTTCCATACGCTCCCTTCGAAGAGGCGGGCTACAAAGTCACTCTGCACGGTCTGAACCAGTGGAACGGCGTGGCCTTTGCCAGCCGAATCGAAGCCGAAGACGTTGAGATTGGCTTCAGTGGCATGCCTGGCTTCGGCAAAGACATGGCCGAAGAGGCCCGCGCAATTGGCGCAACCTTTGACGGTGTGAGGCTCTGGAGCCTTTACGTGCCTAACGGCCGCTCAATCGACGACCCGCACTACACATACAAGCTCGAGTGGCTCGACCGCCTGGCCGGCAACGTTGCCGAGTGGGTTGAACACCAGCCAGACCAGCCGCTGGCACTGATGGGTGACTTCAACATCGCGCCACTAGACACGGATGTCTGGGACATCGACTTTTTCGCAGGACAGACCCACGTAACCCCCGCCGAGCGCCAGGCGTTCGAAGCCTTCGAACAAATTGGCCTGCGCGACGTGGTGCGCGAGCGCATTCCTGAGGGATACACCTACTGGGATTACCAGCAACTCAGGTTTCCGAAGAACGAGGGAATGCGCATCGACTTCATTCTGGGCTCAGAGCCATTCGCCGAGCGAGTTACCGAGGCGGTAATCGATCGCAACGAGCGAAAGGGCGAAGGCCCGAGTGACCACGTACCGGTGGTCGTAGACATCAGCTAGTTGCTGGGCTAGCGACTGGCCTTGGCCGCCATCCAGCGCTTTCGTTCGCTCTCGCTCATTTTCTCAATGGCATAGCGCAGCATGGTTCTAGGCATGGTCGCCGCGTGAACATGCAAAAACGCTCGAAGCACTTCGATGTCACGTTTGCCAACCTCGCGAATCACCCAGCCGACAGCTTTGTGAATCAAGTCGTGCTCGTCGTCAACCAAAAGTTCTGCGATGTGAATCGATTCTTCGAGGCTGCCGGCTCGCATGAATGCAAACGTGAAAATTATTGACGTACGGCGTTCCCAAAGTTTCGTTGACTTAGCCAACTTTTCAAGAGTCTTTATTGCATCTGTTCGGCCAATCAACCAACCGCCGATTTTGTGGGCCGAAACATCTACTAGATCCCAGTTATTTATGTGACCTTCGCGCAGTAACTTCATCCAAGTATCAAAAATTGCTTTGCGTGCTTTTTCATCTTTCGACTTTTCAAACTGAGTCACCAAAATCACTAATGCGCATAATCGATGCTCATGAATCGGTGAAGTGCCTAAAAGATAGGTCTCATTCAGAGGCAGAGTCTTGAAGTCGTCGGCAACGCTTCTGGTTTGTGGCACCGTCAGACCAATGAATTGGTCACCCTCGCCATATTCACCAGGGCCGGTTTTGTAGAACCAAGTTTGATTTCTTGCGTGCGAAGCAGAAGCGAAAGCCGCCAGTGCGTTTTTTACACTGACGGCCTTCACTGCTTGTTTACCAAGAACGCTTAGTCAATGTTTCCGATAACCACCAAAGTGTCTCCGGCGGCTGGCACAAACACGGTGGTCTTAGCAGGGTTCATGCGCACACCTGTTGAACCGTCGTTGCTTTTGTCTGCGCTAACGCGGTAACCAATCGCTGAGTCACCGTGGGCACGAGCGATTGCAACTAACTCGGCGAAGTCAATTTCTTTGCCGAGCGGTGCGTAGTGCTCGATTGGTTTGACGTTGATTGCTGCACCCGCTGCGTCGAAGAGATCTTCGAAGACCGGGGCGAGCCCAGGGTTCTCTGAGATCTGGGCAATCATCAGTGCGGCTAGGTTGTCGCTGACCACGAGATCATCGGCCGCAGCAACTCGAGCCAGTTCAACCTTGCGCGAGTCAAGAATTTCAGCAACCAATCTGGTCGGCTCGACGTGGTTGTTTTTCGCCTCAAACAACATGTTCATCTGCAGCATGGTGAGCATTGTCTGCGCGTCTGCTTCGGCTTCGCTAATCGCGTTGCGATATCCAAGGATGATAACCTCGTTGTACTTCTTGGCCTCTGCGGCAGCAATAAGCTCATCGATGTCGCCGCTAACCGAGGCGTAGCTGACCTTCACGTTGCCAAACTTCAGCGATGCGAGTTCGGCCGGGTCAACGAACTTGTTCTGGGCAACGATGTGCACAGATGAGCCCTTTGGCAGGTAAGAGGAAAGTTCGCTGACAACCGATCGACCCATTGATGACCAGCCGATAACTAGAATGTGCTCCGGCTTGCGAACGATTGGTTTGCCAGTGGTGAACTTCTTCTTTGCTAGATCATCACGCACGCCCGTGTAAATCACCTTGTCGTCGTCTTCTGCGATTGCTATCACTTGGGTTGTTGCGGTGAGCTTGGTCTTCATGTCTGGGTTGATCATGGTTACGCCCTTGTCGTTAACCAAGCCAATTACAGCCGCTTCGTTGAACGCTAGCAGGGCATCGCCATAGGTCTTACCGGCAAGAGCGGGAACATTGTGGAAATAAATTTCGTCGCCATCGAAGTCAAGAAGATCAAGAACCACAGCTGTCAAACCAGGTTGACGAGAAGCTTGGGCTGTTACACGAGCGATGATGTCGTGTGAACGCACCGAAATCACTCGACCGTTAGTCGCAGACTCAAGTGCCTCTGCTGTGTGCGGGTCATCTACCTCGGCGATGATTCGGGTCTTCGGGTTTGCGTTTAGCGACTTAACCGAAAGCACTGTCGAAACGATCACCGCGTCACCACTCTCGTCTGAATCGAGAATGATGATTGACTTTGCGCCTGCCACGTTTGCGCGCGCAAGATCTGCGGGGTTACTAACGTCACCGGTGCGAGTAATTACCTTGAGCTTGCCCAGATTTTCTGCGCGAGTCGCGATTTCAGAATCCATCTTCTCGCGAGGCACGTCAGAGAAGATAACTACCGTCGACTTGCGCTGGTTCTCACCAGCGATTGCGAGTTCCTTAAGAATCGGAAACACGCGGTTTGACCACCCGAGAATTAGGGTGTGGTTTGATTCGATGACTGCACTCTTGCCAGCCTTGAGACGAGCGACGGCGCGAGTTATAGCAGCCGAGATGAAACCGATTACGGCACCGCTGATTGCAACGCCGATGCCCCAGTAAATGAAGTTGATGATCTGAGTTCCCCAGGCATCCGTGCTGCCGGTTCCAAGAATCTTGGTGAATGCTGCCCAGTACTGAATGAAGTAGCTGTCTGCAGGCAGAGGATCGGTTAGCACCTTGATGCCGGCAATAACTGCTGTAAGCGTTGTCATTACGAAGGCGAGCACGATGATCGCGAGGAACACATACCCAACGAATGCACCCGCCTTAGATAGCGAGTTGTCGAAGTTGTAGCGCAGTCGCTTTCGCAGACTTACTTTTACAACGATTGGTGCATCGGGCTCACCCTGAGCACCCTGGCCATATGTGCGGGGTTCTTTGTTTTCAGACATGC
>JBFYOO010000106.1:0-3220 GCA_041303785.1 Micrococcales bacterium | reverse complement strand
GTGAACATTCTTTATCGCAACGAAATCAAACAGGCCGAAGCAAACGGCGAGGATGTTGCCGCGGTGCGCGCGAAGTTGGCGGCCGAATACACCTACAACGTGGCTTCGCCGTTTTTGGCAGCCGAGCGCGGCGAACTCGATGGAATCATCGAACCGAGCGCAACTCGCATTTCGGTTATCAAAGCACTGCGCGCGCTTCGCACCAAGCGAGCAGACGCTCCGCCGAAGAAGCACGGAAACATTCCGCTTTAGGCCGGCAAACTTTATGAGCGATTTCAGAGATCAGGTGAAGGTGGTTCGGGGCAACCCGAGCCCGGCCGAACTCGCCGCGGCTATTGCTGTTGTCGAAGCAGCCACAGCCGAAGCAGCATTGCAGGCTAGCGCCGAACGTGCCACACCTAAATCAACTTGGAATCGCAACAGCGTAAACCTGCGCGGTGGCATCAACCCTGGCTTCGGCCAATGGAAAACAACTTTCAGAGACGGCCTAAACTAACTGCACAAAAGAGTTTCTACCTAACTCAAGCCACAGCAACTAGCAAAGGACATGCAATGACGCGTCAACCTTCAGAACTAGACAAAGTAGCCGACGCCTGGGTCGACAAGATGGCCGAGATGAGCCCGAGCTTTGCCACCTACATCGGCAAGCCCGGCGGCGAAGACAAACTCGATGATGCCTCGCCAGAAGGCCAAGAAGAAGACGCAAGACAAATGCGTCGCGTGCTTGGCGAGGTTAACGCCACTGACACTCGCGACAAGGTCGACGAGGTAACCAAAGACGCGTTGGTCAACAGCCTCGAGCTCGGTCTCGAGATGCACGACGCTGGTCTCTGGAAGCGTGACCTCAACGTGATCGCTTCGCCGGCACAGGGCATCCGTGACATTTTTGATCTCTCGCCGACTGCTAACGAAAACGACTGGCAGAATCTCGCAAAGCGCATGCGCGCGGTGCCAGAAGCAATCGATGGTTACATTCGCAGTCTGCGCGAAGGCATCGCCGCGAACGACACCCCGGCAAAGCGCCAGGTGGAGTTCGTAATTCGCGAGACAGCCGAACTTGGATCGGCCGAGGGCTTCTTCAAGAAGTTTGCTGCCGGGGCCAAGTTGGAAACCGGCGAAATGCCAGAATCTCTCAAGAAAGACATCGAAGCAGCAGGCCAGGTGGCAACCGAAGGTTATGCAGAACTTGCAAACTTTTTGTCTTCAGAGTTGCTTCCGAAAGCCAACACCGAAGACGCGATTGGTCGCGAACGCTATGCGCTCTTCAGCAGACGATTTCTAGGCGCAAAGGTTGATCTCGACGAAACCTATGAGTGGGGTCGCGAAGAGCTCGCACGAGTAGCAGCCGAACAAGAGGCTGTCGCAAATGAAATCAAGCCGGGCGCATCGGTGCAAGAGGCCATCGAGGTTTTGAACAACGACAAGTCGCGCAAGCTTCACGGCACTGATGAACTGCAGAAGTGGATGCAGCGACTGAGCGATAACGCAATCGAGAAGTTGAGCGGTACTCACTTTGACATCGCCGAACCACTGAAGACCCTCGAGTGCATGATTGCACCGACCAACAGCGGAGCGATTTATTACACCGGCCCAACCGACGACTTCAGCCGTCCGGGTCGCATGTGGTGGTCGGTGCCTGAGGGCGTAACCGAGTTCGACACCTGGCGCGAAACCACCACGGTTTATCACGAGGGAGTACCTGGTCACCACCTTCAGGTCGCGCAGCAGGTTTACAACCGCGCAGAGTTGAACTCTTGGCGTCGTTTGGCGTCTTGGTCATCGGGCCACGGCGAGGGCTGGGCTCTCTATGCCGAGCGTCTAATGGCAGATCTTGGCTTCTTGGATGACCCGGGCGACCGCCTAGGCATGCTCGATGGCCAGCGCATGCGCGCGGCTCGCGTGGTGCTCGACTTGGGCGTGCACCTAGGCAAGCCGAGACTCGACGGCACGGGCAAATGGGACTTCGACTATGCACTCGATTTCATGGGTAAGAACGTGAACATGAGCAAGGAGTTCGTGAACTTCGAAGTGCACCGCTACTTTGGTTGGCCAGGCCAGGCCCCGAGTTACAAAATCGGTCAGCGCATCTGGGAGCAGATTCGCGACGAGTATGCGGCAAAGCGCGGCGCTAATTTTGACATCAAGGAGTTTCACCGCGAAGCTCTAAACCTTGGTGGCCTGGGACTAGACACCCTCAAGAAAGCGCTGCTCGGTTAGCTAATCGGTTTGGCGTTCGCCAAGTTTCAGATCGAGGTCGGGAGTAACAACTCCCGGCCTCGTTGCCGTTAAGCGCAACAGGTAACGCTCTTGCCTAGGTGCAATGAGTTTGATGCGGCCAACATTGGTCGACTCGATAGCAGCCGTGGCGATGTCGAGCAAGTCTTTCAGGTCTGCTTGTTCTTCGAAGGGCAATTCGTCTATCAATGTGACTTCGATTGATCTTGCTCTGGCAGCCGCGACGGTCTTTCTAACTTCGGGCGTGACAAGACGACCTCCCGAAATTTCATCTTCGAGACTCTGCGCCAATGCAGAAATTTTAGTTCTTTCGCTTCGGCTCAACTTTGAGCCTTTGGCAATCTCTTTCAAAGTCGGAACGGCTTTTTCGATTGCCTCTGTAACGCGTTCGCGATGTTCTGTTCTGGCTCGCTCAGTGATTGCCGAGTCGCGTTGTTCCTCTGCTCTCAGCTCCTGAAACTTGGAAATAGTTTTTGCACTTCGGTCTAGACCGCTTGAGATTGCGAATGTAGCGACGACCAACATGACTGCACCTGCGAGCCCACTTCTTGAAACGAAGTCGAAGCCACCCCAAAACACCACTTGAAGCACGAGAATTACGGTGCCGATGATTGCCAACTTGACTTGTTCACGAACAAGCATTGAACCGAAGAGCACAGCTAACGCTGTGACATACCAGGTGTCATAATCTCCAGTAACCGGGCCTCTGTGAGTGACGTGCAGAACTATCGGAATGTAGATTGCCGCACCGATGTTCAACCAAGCGGCCCAATTGCTCATGCGGTCTGATTTGAATGCCAATGTCGTTATAAGAAGGCACACCAGGTGCAGGAGGTTCGTCGAAAGCGCCCACAGGTAGTTGTTGAAATTCTCAAACCTCAGTGCACCAACAAAATTCAAGAAAAAGCCGAAGGTAATCGAGATTAACGCCAACCAGCGGCGCGAAATCTTAATCATTCTTGATCCATTCAAAGACCCAGGTTGT
>JBFYOO010000105.1:0-3978 GCA_041303785.1 Micrococcales bacterium | reverse complement strand
CCGACCGTTTGGGGTTCTGACGGCTCACACTGGGATGCCGTTGGCATGACCGCTTCGTTGCTCGAACTCAGAGACGGCGAGTCGGGTTGGCCAACACTTGTTCAGGATGGCGCCACCGTGTTCAAGTGGGCCGTCTGGGAGATGGTCAAGGTTTCCAAGCAGGCGCTCGAGGTTGCCGGAGTTAAAGCAGAAGATCTAGCGGCCATTGTGACCCACCAGGCCAACATCAGAATCATCGATGAGCTGGCTAAGCAACTTGAGGTGCCGAGCGGCGTTGTAATCGCCCGAGACATCATCTACACCGGAAATACCTCGGCGGCATCCGTGCCACTGGCAATGGACGCCCTGTTGACCTCTGGAGAGGTTAAATCGGGAGGTCTGGCCCTTCAGATCGGCTTCGGCGCTGGCCTTGCCTTCGCAGCCCAAGTGGTCGTTCTGCCCTAAAATTAGGGTAGTTATAAATTCAAACAAGGAGCATTCCCATGGCACTATCGCAGGCTGAGGTTCTTACCGGACTAGCAGAAATCGTAAACGAAGAGACAGGCATCGACACCACTCAGGTTCAGATGGAGAAGTCTTTTGTTGACGACCTAGACATCGACTCAATCTCGATGCTCACAATTGTCATGAACGCCGAAGAGAAGTTTGGCGTAACCATTCCAGAAGAGAAGGTCGCCGACCTCAAGACCGTGGCTGACGCGGTTAACTTCATCACCGAGGCTCAGTAAGGTCTTCATTGACCCGCAAGATTGTTGTCACCGGTCTGGGTGCTACCACCCCGCTCGGCGGCGACGTTGAGACCACCTGGCGAGCACTGCTTGCCGGTGAGTCGGGCATCTCGACTCTCGAACAAGAATGGGTCGAACGCCACCAACTGCCAGTCAAGTTTGCAGGTCAAGCCAAGGTCAAGGCAAAAGACATTCTCAGCGTGCCTGAGACCAAACGATTAGATCCGGCTAGCCAGTTTGCACTCATTGCAGCACGCGAAGCTTGGGCCGATGCAGGCACTCCAGAGGTTGCGCCAGAGCGACTAGCTGTTGAGTATGCAACCGGAATCGGTGGCGTCTGGACTCTTCTCGACGCCTATGACACCCTCAACACTTCTGGGCCTCGTCGCGTTCTCCCGATGACCGTTCCGATGCTCATGGCAAATGGCCCGGCAGCAGCAATCGGCATGGACATCGCCGCACGCGGTGGTGTTCGCACAGCTGTGTCGGCATGCGCATCAAGCACCGAGGCGATTGCAAATGCAATTGCGAGGTTGCAATCTGGAGCCATCGATATCGTGGTTGCCGGAGGTTGCGAGGCTGCAATTCATCCCCTGCCAATCGCTGCTTTCGCATCAATGCATGCACTATCGCGCAACAACGAGAACCCAACCGGCGCTAGCAGGCCTTACGACACAGCACGCGATGGATTTGTAATGGGCGAAGGCGCTGGGGCTCTTGTGATTGAGACCGAAGAACACGCTCTTGCACGCGGTGCGAAAATCTATGCGTACCTGGTTGGCGGTTCAGTCACAAGTGACGCTCATCACATAACAGCACCTGACCCTGAAGGCACTGGAGCTGCCCGAGCAATGATCGAAGCGCTCGAGCAAGCAGGCGCGAAAATCGAAGACGTGGTTCACATCAATGCTCACGCAACATCGACACCAGTTGGCGACATTGCAGAATACACCGCCCTGAAGCGCGTATTCGGCGACCACCTAGACAAGATTTGCGTTTCTGCAACCAAGTCATCAACCGGCCACCTTCTTGGTGGTGCTGGCGCGATTGAAGCTATTTTCACAGTTCTCGCTCTCTATGAGAGAACTGCCCCGCCAACATTGAACCTTCAGAACCAAGACCCAGAAATTCCGATTGACGTTGTAACTTCACCTCGAAAACTTCCTGAGGGCGAAATTCTTGCGATCTCGAATTCATTCGGTTTCGGTGGGCACAATGCAGTGGTCGCTTTCAAAAGCGCAAACTAGTTAGCTGCTGTTTTCAGCCAGATAACCGACCTATCTTCAAAAGCTGACCTGAGTTTCTCTAGTTCGGCATCCCAGGGGGCGCCAACGGCGTGTCGAAGTTGAGAGGTCAAATCACTCGCACTTGAACCCTGATTCTCGGCGATGGCCAGCAACCGGTGTTCGCTCACCAAGACGTTTCCGAAGGCATCAATTTGGCTTTGAAATAGGCCAAGGGTAGGCGTGTAAGCCCAGCGCCATCCGGGTTGACCGTCGGCTTCGTCTTGCACGATTTCGAAACAAATCGACCCCCATCCGAGAAGCTCTGAAGACAGCACAGCGCCAAATGAGGGGTCGGATTGCCAAGCGGTCTCGGTTCTGAAGTGTGCGGGCTTTAGAGGCTGTGGGGCCCACTGCAGCCCTACTGGGCCGCCAAGCAGCCTGCCCAGAGCCCATTCGACATGCGGCACCAGCGCCGCAGGGGCCGAGTGTATGTGCACCATGCCCTGCGTGCGAATTGCGATCATTTTGCCTCCAACCTAGGTACGTCTTCCCCAACGACCTGTGCAGCAAGGCAGGCCAATAGGTTACGCCCGCAGAGGCTTAAATGTCAAAGACCGGTCTTTCGACCGGCCCTCGACCACACAGGTAACTTGCTACCTAACCTGTTCAATCTTCGCGACATCCCAGTCTGCGCCAGCCTCAATGTTTGAGATTTTCCAAGACCCAACTACCAAAGACTCGCCCACCTTTAGCGGTGCGTCAGAGAACAGAGCGTCAACCGAACCTGGCTTTCTCACGATTCGCAACGGACCTTGGCCATTCATGATTTTGCTATCTATCTTGTAGACGAGCAATCCGTTGGATGAAGTTGAAGCTTTTGAGTCGTGCCGAGTGTTTCGCCTCGATTCCACGGCTATGGCTTCGGTTGCCGATGTTCGGATTACCAGCAACTGTGGTTGTGTGCCTACTTTTGAAACAGCATCGAGCCGCGCAGTAGCTTCAACCCCGTCTCTGGCACAAAGAACTTTTGAATCCGGAAGAAAATCAATAATCCAACGGCTCCAAGCAGTCCACTCACGAGACTTGCCAGGTGCGAAGTTCATGTTGTCGAAGTTGCCCATGAACTTGAACTGATCTTCAAAGATCATGCCTGGTTTCCAGCCATACCAGTAGTAGTCGTTGAGACCGAGTAGGTGACCGAACTCATGTGTGAGTAGCAAGTGGCCCTCTGGGAATCTCATATCTCCGCCAACAAGCGTTCCTCGGTAAACTCTGCCCTCGTTTGTCTTGAACGGGCTACTACTTGACGTCATTAGCGCAGGAGACACGTCAGAAAGTTCGCGTGGCGTGTTCGGAGGTAGAACAGCTACAACAAAGTCGACACCGGTGAAGTCGATTTGCTTATCTGCAATCGCGATGGCGTCTTGAACTAGAACGAGCGTGCTACCGCCTGCCGCTCTCGTCACTCGATAATCGGCGAGTTTCTTGGCCATTCGGTTATAGCTCTCGGTAGACCTCCATTCGAAATCAACGGAACCGTTTGACATGTCACCTAGAAATTTTGACACTCCCTCGGTCCAAAACGCTTTATCGTCACTTGGCTTGCCTGCCGCAACAACATCAGCGAAATCGACGTGAATCAGTTGAACCACCAGTTTTGACCCAGCACGTTTCATCTGCTCGTGTTGAGGAAAACCCGTCTTGGTAAAGAAGTTGAAACCATCTTGAATGCGGCAAGAGTCTGCCGATGCGAACGAAGCCGAGCCCGAAATTGGAGACTTAGGAGCTAAAACTGGCTTCGGTTTCGGAGCAACATACTTTGCCCAAGCTAGCCGCGACTTGATCTTCTTCTGTTGAGCTTTTGAAGCGGTTTTACAGACGAGCGTAACCTTCGCTACAACAACTCGCTTTCCGGTCTGCGAACAGGCCTTGCCTGCCTTTGGAGTCGCAGAATAAGCAACCGGGGCGATTGAGATTAGGGCGAGTGTTAAGAGAATCGCAAGCAACTTCTTCATGACATCACC
>JBFYOO010000104.1:0-2570 GCA_041303785.1 Micrococcales bacterium | reverse complement strand
GCAACCAGATAGTGCATGTCCCACTCCATGTTGTCGGTGTTGTCTTCTTGCTTTACGACACCATTTACCAAAGTGCGAATGGTTTTGTTTCTGAAGTCCCAGTCGGTGACCACACCGGGTCCGATTGGCGCGAGGGTGTCTGAACCCTTGACTCGCAACATCGAGCCGGCATCGGTGTCACGAAAATCGTGCAGACCGTAGTCGTTGCCGATTGTGTAGCCGGCAATGTAATCGCCAGCTTCGGCAGGTGAAATGTTTCGGCAGGACTTGCCGATAACGATCACGATTTCACCTTCGTAGTTCAACCACTTGCAACCTTGTGGGCGAACCACGGCTGCGTTGTGGCTGTTCATCGCTGTTACCGGCTTCTGAAAGTAGGTCGGCGCTGCTGGCAGCTTGGTCATGAACTCTTTGGTGCGGCTGTCGTAGTTGAGGTGCACCGCGATGATCTTGGTCGGCTCAACCGGTGGCAGGTGCACCGCGTCGGCTATGGCAACGCGGCGGCCGTCGCCGGCAACTAGGTGTTCGCCGTCGCGGGTTACCTGAGTTGGGTAGCCGTCGAGCAGAATGCGTCTAAATTCAGCCACGGCTGTTCACCACGTCTTTTGGAAGCGCAAAGCCACCTTCTGGGCGAGGGAAGTAAACGTGAACCTGGCCGGTGCCAATCGAGTTCTCATACTCGCTGTACATAACGCCCTTGGCGGTGTTGTTTTCTTCGCCGGTAGCGCCCGCCATTGCGAGCCAGTGGTAGAAGCCAGCTTCTGGCTTGTACTTCTTGAAATTCGGCATGTTGTCGAGAATTGCCTTGTGGTCGCCGGCCTTCATCCATTCGAGCACTTCGAGGTCGGCAGCATATGCCTCGGGCGTAAAGATGTGCTTCGGGTCACTTGCCTCATGCTTGCGAAGTTCGCGCAGTGGCCAGAAGGTGTGCGACAGCGCACCCGAGGCAAGCAACAGCACCTTGCGATCGCTATCACGGATGGCTTCGCCGAGAGCGCGACCCGCACGTTTGAAGTCTTCGTAGTCGCCGGTCTGACAAACGCTCATGCTGACCCAGCGCTTGTCGTCGAGACCGCGACCGAGGTAGTGCCAAAGATTCACGGTTGCGTAGAAAATCGGAAGGTGGGGGTCTGCAATCGGAGTGATCCAGGTGCCGTTCTTCTCGTCATACTTCGCAACTAGGTTCGCAAGTTCTGGGTCACCCTTCATGGCATAAGGAACCTGCGACATTCCACGCGGCAGTTCTTCTGATGTGAAAAGACCGCTGCGCTCAGCTGCAGAAGTGATTACGAATTCAACAGTGGTAGCCCAGTGTGAATCGAGCACGACCACGGTGTCGAAGTCGAGAGTCTCCATGACCTCTTTGCGAAAACGTTTGAGGCCAGGCACAAGTGTGATCTCTTTGCCCTCGTTGAGGTCTAGACGGGTTGCCTCTGGCAACATGATTGTTGGCACGTGAGCAAGAATTGCTGCGCCTACTACTTCGCCCATTTGTTATTCCTTCCATCCATTTGGTGAAACTACTGTGTTCTTTACATCTGCATAGAAATCGAATGACCAGTTGCCGCCCTCGCGGCCGATGCCCGACTTCTTCGAGCCACCGAACGGAGCCCGTAGGTCACGCACGAAGAAGCAGTTGACCCAAATTGTGCCAGCAACCAGTTCTTTTGTGATCTTGTTTGCGTGCTCGCGCTTGCCCGAAACCACAACTGCGGCCAGGCCGAACTCGGTGCCGTTAGCCATCTCGAGTGCTTGCTCATCTGAGTTGAAAGTCTGCATGCAAAGCACCGGCCCAAACACCTCGGCGGTCACAATCTCGCTGCCGGCGGCCGGGTTCTTGACCAGTGTTGGCCTGAAGAACAGGCCACCAAGGTCGGCGTTTGGCTCGCCACCCATGATGATGTCAGCGCCCTCTGCCTTGGCGCGGTCGACGAAACCCTTGATGCGGTCGAAGTGCACCTGGTGAATCTGCGGGCCGATGTCGGTGTTCTCGTCGCGCGGGTCGCCCTGGTTGATCTTGCCGGCGCGCTCGATGAACTTCGAAGCGAACTCATCGGCAACTGATTCGTGAACCAAAATGCGGGTGCCCGAAAGGCAAACCTGACCGGCGTTGTCGTATTGCTCAACGGCGAGTTCGGCTGCTAGGTCTAGGTCGGCATCTTCAAAAACTAGCAACGGGCTCTTGCCGCCAAGTTCGAAACTAATGGGAGTCAAATTGTCTGCAGCTGCGCGCGCAATAACTTTTGCTGTCGGCACAGAACCGGTGAAAGAAATTCGCGAGATGTCTTTATGTGCAACCAACGCAGCACCGGCTTCTTTGCCATAACCCTGAACCACGTTGAAAACACCATCTGGAATTCCGGCCTGCTTGGTGAGGTCTGCGAAGAAAGATGCCGATAGGGGAGTCCATTCTGCTGGTTTCAAGACAACAGTGTCGCCAGCTGCGAGCGCTGGGCCAATCTTCCAGGTTGCCAACATAAGTGGTGCGTTCCATGGAGTGATAAGCGCGCAAACGCCTGATGGATCCCACGAGATGTTGTTGCTGTGACCGCGAGTTTCAAAAACCTCGT
>JBFYOO010000103.1:0-3778 GCA_041303785.1 Micrococcales bacterium | reverse complement strand
CCAGTTTGGCTGCTTCTTCGCGAGAGATCGAGGTGTTGTCGGGAATCTCAATCTCTCTGAAAACCGTTGGCGTCGCAGAAGAGCTGTCAGGCTCGGCAGCCGAAGCTGCCGTTGCAACGGCTGGGTTCGCAGCCGAACCGGCCGCAGTTGCCTCGGCCGACGAACCCGCACCCTTGAGTCTAAGAACTCTTTCGGTTAGCGACTTGAAGTGCAGTTTGCTGAAGACCTCACGAACCTGACCCTCGTTGACTGACGTGATAGCCAAACTCGCGAGTTCGAAATCAAAATCGAGATCGCGCACTAGGTGATTTAGCCGACGGTTGCGAACCGCGAGTTGCATATGCTCTCGGAGGCTCTCGCCAACCTTTCCAGCGATTTGTTCTGCCGAGTCGAAGATTGCTTGCAGTGAACCGAATTGCTGCAGCCACTTGGCCGCTGTCTTCGGTCCGACTCCTGGGATTCCCGGAAGGTTGTCTGAAGTCTCGCCAACTAGAGCGGCAAGGTCTGGATACTGCTTCGCGTGCACGGCATACTTTGCGTAGACGGCTTCATCATCCATGCGCGCGAGATTCAGCACGCCCTTAACCGGGTACAAAATCGTGGTGTCTTCACGGATGAGCTGAAAGGTGTCACGGTCACCCGATACAACCAAGACTTTGTAGCCCTGATCTGCGGCCTGATCTGCGAGGCTCGCGAGAATGTCATCTGCTTCGTAGTTTTCGCGAGTGATGTTCTTGATGTTCATCGCATTCAGCGCTTCGCGCAACAACTCGGTTTGCCCTATGAATTCAGGGGGTGTCTCTCCCCTGGTGCCTTTGTACTCCGGGTATTCCTCGGTGCGAAATGACTCTCGCGAGAGATCGAATGCAACTGCGAGGTGGGTTGGTTTTTCGGTTGAAAGAATGTTCAACATCATCGAAATGAATCCATGGATGGCGTTCGTATGCTGTCCGTCTGGTGTTCTGAAGTTGTCTGGACTCAGTGCGTAAAAAGCTCGGAATGCCAAGGAATGACCGTCAATTATCAGCAAGGTAGGCTTGGCATTCATAGGCATAGCCTAAGCGAATGCATGTGTGAGGAGTCTCATGAACGACGAAGTGAAGACCAGCGAAGCCGCTGCAAAGTTGCTCGCCGACCGTTCTGTTGGCGAATTGGCCGAAAAAATGGGCATCAAACTCATCGAATTGTCGGCCGAACGAGCCGTTGCGACAATGCCGGTAGCCGGAAACACTCAACCATTCGGCGTTCTTCACGGAGGTGCGCACGTTGTTTTGGGTGAGAGTCTCGGCAGTATGGCTGCAAACGTCTGGGCCTATCCAGACCGAGTCGCAGTCGGCATCGAAGTTAGCGCTTCGCACAGCCGCTCGGCAACCTCAGGTGTTGTCACCGGCACCTGCACCGCCATAAATCTCGGAAAGTCTCTAACGGTTCACGAAATTGTTGTGACTGATGAGCAGGGCCGTCGTTTGTCGACGGTTCGCATAACCAACTACCTGCGCGAGAAACCTACTCGCTAGCCGAGTCGGCTTTCTTCGGGCCGAGTTGATCAATTATGGTTACAGCCACTTCGTGCATTGTGAGTCGCCTATCCATGGATGCCTTCTGAATCCAACGGAAAGCTTCTGGCTCAGTAAGGTTCATTTTCTCGTTCAGAAGACCCTTTGCGCGATCGACAAGCTTGCGGGTTTCGAATCGCTCGGTTAGATCTTGAATTTCAGCCTCAAGCGCTGTGAACTGCTGGTGTCGGCTCCAGGCAATTTCGATCGCTGGCAACAAATCGTTTGGAGTGAATGGCTTTACAACGTAGGCCATCGCGCCTGCCTCTGATGCTCGCTCGACGAGCTCCTTTTGGCTAAAGGCGGTGAGTAAGACGATAGGTATCTTGAGTGGTTGAATTTGCTCGGCTGCTGAGATTCCGTCGAGATTGGGCATTTTGATGTCCATAACGATGAGATCTGGATTCATGCTCTTCGCCAATTCGACAGCTTCGAGCCCGTCTGCGGCCTCTGCTATTACCTCGAAACCGAAATCTCTGAGCGTCTCAACAATGTCCATGCGAATCAGAGACTCGTCTTCGGCGACCAGAACGGTTCGCTTTGCAGATGTCTCGCTCATGCCGATAATCATATTGGAGTTTTGGGGTAAATCGACGATGGTCTAAACTATTTCGGTAGCCGAAGTGGCGAAATGGCAGACGCGGAGCACTCAAAATGCTTTTCCGAAAGGAGTGCGGGTTCAAGTCCCGCCTTCGGCACAAAGAGAAAACCGACCCAAAAGGGTCGGTTTTTCTTTTTAGCTGGCTTCACCAACCCTGTGAACTCGAAGAGTGTTGGTCGAGCCTGGAACGCCAGGCGGTGTGCCGGCAACTACAACGACCTCGTCGCCAATCTTGGCAAGACCTTGAGCCAGAAGAATCTCGTCGACCTGATCCATCATCTGGTCTGTGTGCAATACCTCGTTCACCATGAAAGTCTTTGAACCCCAAACTAGCGAAAGTCTGCGTCTGGTCTCTGCACTAGGTGTGAAAGCAAGAATTGGCACGGCGGTGCGTAGCCTTGAAACGCGACGCATCGAATCGCCCGACGCTGTGAACACGCACACATACTTTGAACCGAGCAGTTCTGCGATCTCGACTGCCGCTAGCGAAACCGCTCCAGCGTGTGTGTGCGGGCGGGTTCCCAGTGCAGGAATTCGATCAAGGCCATTGTCTTCTGTTGACTCGATGATTCGAGCCATAACTTCGACAGTTTCAACTGGCCACTTGCCAACCGAAGTTTCGCCAGAGAGCATAACCGCGTCGGCTCCATCAAGAATGGCGTTTGCCACGTCTGAAGCTTCAGCGCGAGTAGGTCTCGAGTTTTCAATCATGGTTTCGAGCATCTGGGTGGCAACGATAACCGGCTTAGCCCAGCGTCTCGAGAGCTCAATTGCTCGCTTCTGCACGATTGGAACTTCTTCTAGCGGAAGCTCAACACCAAGGTCGCCTCTCGCAACCATGATGCCGTCGAAGGCATCGATGATCTCCTCGAGGGCAGCCACAGCCTGTGGTTTCTCGATCTTGGCGATCACCGGTAGATACTTGCCCTCTTCTTTCATGATTTCGTGAACACGCACGATGTCTGAGGCATCACGAACGAATGAGAGAGCAATCATGTCAGCACCGAGGCGAATGCCCCAGCGAAGATCATCCTCGTCTTTTTCTGAAAGCGCCGGAACGTTAACCGCGACACCTGGAAGGTTGATGCCCTTGTTGTTCGATACCGGGCCACCGATCTCGACGACGGTCGTAACGGTGGTTTCAGAAACCTCGGTAGCCCTGAGACTTACCTTGCCGTCGTCAATTAGTAGAAGGTCACCTGGCTTTACGTCACCTGGCAAACCCTTGAAGGTGGTTGAACAAATATTTATGTCGCCCTCGATGTCATCGATGGTGATCTTGAAGGTTGAACCCTTCTCAAGAATTACCGGGCCGGCGGCGAACCTGCCTAGTCGAATCTTCGGGCCCTGAAGGTCAACGAACACGCCAACCGGCTTGCCAAGGTCTTCTGCAGCCTTGCGAACGTTGCGATAAACCTCTTCGTGAACCTCGTAGCTGCCGTGGCTAAGGTTCATGCGCGCTACGTCGACACCTGCCTCGATGACTGCTCGAATCTGCTCGTAGCTCGAGGTGGCTGGGCCTAGTGTTGCAACAATTTTGGCGCGTCTCATTGGTTCCTTCTTTTGTTTATCTCGATAAGTTTACCGAGCGAGTTTTGCTAGAGGTCGAAAGACCTGTCGT
>JBFYOO010000102.1:0-7985 GCA_041303785.1 Micrococcales bacterium | reverse complement strand
TGGACAGTCTCGAGCAAGGATGGCTCGGATGCCGCCCACTGGGAGCACACGGTTGCCGTTCACGAGGGCGGAATCTGGGTTTTGACCGCAGAAGACGGCGGAGTGGCCGGTTTGGCTCCATTTGGCATTGTTCCGGTGCCAATTTCTGCCGCCTAGACCTTTTTGCCGAGAGCCGAGAAAATCGGGCTGAAGACTAGCAATTGCCTGCGTAAAGGCATAGGATTGAGAGTCGGTGTTTCTGCACGTAATCCCACACAAATTTGTGTCAAGTTTTCGTGCGTTCGTTATGCCAAAAGCTAGTAGATAAAGGATTTATGGCCAACAAAGACGGTGTCATCGAAATCGAGGGCAGTGTGGTTGAAGCTCTTCCGAACGCAATGTTCAGAGTAGAGCTCGACAATGGTCACAAAGTCTTGGCACACATTTCAGGAAAGATGCGCCAGCACTACATTCGAATTCTCCCAGAGGATCGCGTGATTGTAGAACTGAGCACTTACGACCTGACTCGTGGCCGCATCATCTATCGCTACAAATAAACGGTTAGCAATAACCCTTAAGAAAAGTAAGAGACATGAAGGTAAACCCAAGCGTCAAGAAGATTTGCGACAAGTGCAAAGTTATTCGTCGCCACGGTCGCGTCATGGTTATCTGCGAAAACCCGCGCCACAAACAGCGTCAGGGTTAAACAGAATCACAACGCACCAAACTTCTAACTAAATAGCAACAAAAAACAAAAGGCACCACAACATCGAAAGATGTCACCTTCGGAAAAGGCCGAAGCCCGAGAAATCGGGGTGTGATGCTGCAGACCTTTAACAACAAGGAGAAATCCAATGGCACGTGTTGCCGGAGCAGATATTCCAGACGCGAAGCGCGTCGAAATCGCACTTACCTACATCTACGGAATTGGCCGCACTCGTTCGGTCAAGATTCTGACTGAAACCAAAGTCGACAAGAACATCCGTGTAAAAGATTTGTCAGACGACCAGCTCGTCTCAATTCGTGACTACATCGAAGGCAACTACAAAGTTGAGGGTGACCTTCGCCGTGACGTCGCTGCCGACATTCGCCGCAAGGTTGAGATCGGTTCATACGAGGGAATCCGCCACCGCAAGGGACTTCCTGTTCGTGGTCAGCGCACCAAGACCAACGCTCGTACTCGCAAGGGTCCAAAGCGCACCGTGGCCGGCAAGAAGAAGGCTGCACGCTAGTCACTAGCGCAGCACTCGACGAAAGAATTCAGGAGAAAACTCATGGCAGCACCTAAGAAAGTTGCAGCAGGCGCACGTAAGCCTCGCAAGAAGGTTGTTAAGAACATCACCGTTGGACAGGCGCACATCAAGAGCACCTTCAACAACACCATCGTTTCGATCACCGACTCAACCGGAGCGGTTATCTCATGGTCATCATCAGGTGACGTGGGCTACAAGGGTTCGCGCAAGTCGACCCCGTTTGCTGCTCAGCTAGCCGCTGAGTCTGCAGCCCGCAAGGCACAGGAGCACGGCCTAAAGAAGGTTGACGTTTTCGTGAAGGGCCCAGGCTCAGGTCGCGAAACCGCAATCCGCTCACTTCAGGCCGCTGGTCTTGAGGTCGGTTCAATCTCTGACGTGACCCCACAGGCTCACAACGGATGCCGCCCTCCAAAGCGTCGCCGCGTCTAAGCAAAAAACTTACACAGCAACAAGCTTCGCAGTGGCCACTGCGGGGTTCAAAAACTAGACATCAAATAGTGGATGTCTTTGTGAAAGGAATAAATAGTGCTAATTGCACAGCGCCCAACATTGAAGTCAACCTCAACCGGTGCAAACCGCGCGACCTTCACCCTCGAGCCACTCGAGCCAGGTTTCGGTTACACCCTTGGTAACTCACTCCGCCGCACACTACTCTCATCAATTCCTGGTGCAGCAGTAACCAACGTGCGTTTCGCTGGAGTCAAGCACGAATTCACCACAATCGATGGCGTAAAAGAAGACGTCACCGAGATCATCTTGAACATCAAGGAGCTCGTAGTTTCGAGCGACAACGATGAGCCAGTGGTTGCACACGTAATCAAGAATGGTGCGGGCACCGTTACCGCTGCAGACATTCAGGTTCCAGCCGGCGTTGAGATCTTCAACCCTGACTTGGTAATCGCAACCATCACAGGCAAGGCAAAGTTCGAGTTGCAGCTAACCATCGAGCGTGGCCGTGGCTATGTTCAGGCTTCACAGAACCGCAACCCAAACGCAGATGCCGACTGGATTCCAATCGACTCGATTTACTCTCCGGTTCTAAAGGTTTCATACCGCGTCGAGGCAACTCGTGCCGGTGAGTTCACCAACTTCGACAAGCTAGTTGTTGACGTTGAGACCAAGCCATCGATGGCACCGGATGACGCATTCGCATCAGCTGGTAGCACCTTGGTTGCACTGTTCGGTCTTGCAAAAGAGTTGAACGAGGCAGCAGAAGGCATCGAGCTTGGAGCAGCTCCGGTTGAGTCAAACCTTTCACCAGAGTTGGCAATGCCAATCGAAGACCTAGACCTAACCGTTCGTTCATACAACTGCCTAAAGCGCGAAGGCATCAACACTGTTGCAGAGTTGATCAACCTTTCTGAAGACCAGTTGATGAACATTCGCAACTTCGGTAGCAAGTCGGTCGACGAGGTGCGCGACAAGCTCACCTCAATGGGCCTAAAGTTCCGTGACTCTGTTCCGGGCTTTGACGCTACATACTTCAGCTCAAACTACGACGATGAAGACGGCCAGCAGGCATAAGCCGCTAGCTAATCCAAGAGGAGAAATCTAATGGCAGCACCTACTAAAGGCCCACGTCTCGGAGGCGGACCGTCTCACGAGCGTCTAATGCTTCGCAACATGGCAACCTCGTTGTTCAAGCACGGCAAGATCACTACCACCGAGACCAAGGCCAAGCGTCTTCGCCCGTTGGCAGAGCGTCTAGTAACCTTCGCAAAGCGCGGAGACCTAGCATCTCGTCGTCGCGTGATCGCTCAGCTAACCGAGCGCTCAGTTGTGCACGAGTTGTTCACCAACATCGCACCTCAGGTTGCAGACCGTCAGGGTGGCTACACTCGCATCACCAAGCTCGGCTTCCGCAAGGGCGACAACGCTCCAATGGCGCTAATCGAACTTGTTCTAGAGCCAGTGAACGCCAAGCCAAAAGCAAACAAGACCAAGCTAACCAACGCGGTAAAGGCTGGAGCAGCTGTTGCTGTTGCAGACGCTGCAGTTGAAGAAGAAGTTTCAACCGAAGTTGCTGAAGAAGCAGCAGTAGTTGAAACCGAAGCAGCGGTCGAAGCGCCAGCCGAAGCAGAAGCAGCGGTTGAGGCAGAAGCAACTGAGGCTGTTGCCGAAGAAGCTGCTGCAGAAGAGACCAAAGCAGAGTAATCTCAATTCTCATGAGCGAGCCCGTTGACCTAAACGTCGACGGGTTCACTCGTTTAAGAATTGACTTCGGTTACGACGGAACCGACTTCTTTGGTTGGTCGAAGCAACCAGACCTGCGCACAATTCAGGGAGCGTTTCTCGAAGCGCTAACACTGATCTTCGGCGAGAGCGAGATCGACTTTTCGCTGCGGGTTGCCGGGCGCACCGACGCTGGAGTTCACGCGCTTAACCAAGTTGCGCACTTCGACCTAACACCAATGCAGCTGGCCAGGCTCGGGCGCGAGACCATCGACGACATCGCTTACAAACTCAACCGACTTCTCGCTGATGACATTCGCGTGTCGAAAGTTGGCATTGCCCCGGCCGGCTTCGATGCCAGGTTCAGTGCAATCAATCGCCGCTACCGTTATCGCCTTGCCGACAACCTCGCCTTCAAGAACCCGCTCGAGACCCGATTCACCCTCGATGTCGCCGGCGAGCTCGACATCGACGCCATGAACGAGGCCGGCGGCCACCTGCTCGGCCTGCACGACTTTGCCAGTTTCTGCAAGCCTCGCGAGGGCTCAACCACCATCCGTGAATTGCAAGAAATCACCGTTTCGCGGGTGGCTGGCCAGGTGGTCGAGGTTGAGATTCAGGCCGACGCCTTCTGCCACAACATGGTTCGCTCGATTGTGGGGGCGCTAATCGCCGTTGGGCAGGGCAGGGCAACCCCGGCCAAGATCAAGCAGTTGCTCGAGCAGACCAACCGTGAGGGCAGCTACAAGGTCGTTTCACCGCACGGATTGAGCCTTTTGGGCATCGGCTACCCGCCTGATGACCAATTGGCCGCGCAGGCCGAAAAAGCCCAGAATCTGCGGTCTCTAGACGAAAACTAGGGTTTGACCAAAGCCTGCAATTCGGGCTAAACTTGAGACTCGTTGCCGGCTTTCCCCGGCGAAAACCTGAATCCTGAACCGCGATTTTTTGTGGCGAATTTACGAGGATTCATCCGAAGCAAGAAGTAGAAGGCAATTTAACGTGCGTACTTATTCACCAAAGGCTCACGAGCTGAACAACGAGTGGCTCATCATCGACGCCACCGACGTAGTTCTAGGTCGTCTAGCAACCCATGCTGCAACTCTTTTGCGCGGCAAGCACAAGCCAACGTTCGCTCCTCACATGGACAACGGTGACTTCGTGATCATCATCAACGCCGAGAAGGTTGCATTGACTGGTGCAAAGTTGCTTCAGAAGAAGGCTTACCGTCACTCTGGTTACCCAGGTGGCCTAACCGCAACTACCTATGCAGAGTTGCTAGAGAAGAACCCAGAGAAGGCTGTCGAGAAGGCAATCAAGGGAATGCTTCCAAAGAACAAGCTTGGTGCAGTTCAGCTAACCAAGCTAAAGGTCTACCGTGGCGCAGAGCACCCACACGCTGCTCAGAAGCCAAAGACTTTCACCATCGACCAGGTCGCTCAGTAAGCGCGCAAGAGAAGACTCGAGAAGAACTTATGCCTAAGAACGAAACTACAGAAGCAGCTCCAGAGAGCTACAGCACCGAGACTCCAGCAGCTAAGGCTCCTGTTAAGTCACGTGGCGCATTGACTCAGCCAGGTGCTGGTCTTGGTCGTCGCAAGCAGGCAATCGCACGTGTGCGCATTGTTCCTGGCACCGGCGTTATCAAGGTCAACGGCCGCTCGCTAGAAGATTACTTTCCAAACAAGTTGCACCAGCAGCTAATCACTGACCCGTTCACCGTTCTTGAGTTGAAGGGTGCCTACGACGTAGTCGCTCGCATCACCGGTGGCGGCATTGCTGGTCAGGCTGGCGCTCTTCGTCTTGGCATCTCACGTTGCCTAAACGAGATCGACCGCGACAACAACCGCCCAGCGTTGAAGAAGGCTGGCTTCTTGAAGCGTGACCCACGTGTCATCGAGCGCAAGAAGGCCGGTCTCAAGAAGGCTCGTAAGGCTTCGCAGTTCTCGAAGCGCTAAACCGCTTTTTCTGAGCGTTCGGCTAATCTCGAACTATGGCGAGGCTATTTGGCACCGATGGGGTTCGTGGGTTAGCTAACCGCGACCTCACTGCCGAAATGGCAATGCAACTCGCTCAAGCCGCCGCAATCGTTCTTGGCGAAGACAGCCGCAATCGTGGCGAAAAACCTAAGGCAATCATCGGTCGCGACCCGCGCATCTCGGGTGAGTTTTTGGCCGCTGCCGTCGCCGCAGGTCTCGCCAGTTCGGGCGTAGACGTTTTCGACGCCGGCGTTCTGCCAACACCTGCAACAGCATTTCTAACCGCCGACATGGATGCCGACTTCGGTGTGATGATCTCGGCATCGCACAACCCTGCACCAGATAACGGCATCAAGTTTTTCGCCCGCGGTGGTCACAAGCTCGACGATCAAATCGAAGACAAAATCGAATCTCTAATGACTGCCAACAAACTCGCACCGGTTGGTGGCGCTGTTGGTCACGTGACGCGATTCGCTGACGCAGAAGACCGCTACATCGTTCACCTGCTCAAGGCGCTGCCAAATCGTCTTGAGGGGCTGAAGATCGTTCTCGATTGTGCACATGGGGCGGCATCCGGAGTATCTCCGCAGGCTTTTGTTGACGCGGGTGCAAAGGTTGTCGTTATTGGCGCAGACCCAGACGGCCACAACATCAATCTCGGATACGGCTCTACTCACCTAAGCGCTCTGCAGTCTGCAGTTCTCGAGCACAGCGCAGATCTTGGAATCGCACACGATGGTGATGCAGACCGTTGCCTTGCCGTTGATCACACCGGCAAGATCGTCGATGGCGACGAAATCATGGCCATCATGGCGCTTAGTTTGAAAGAGCGCGGTCAGCTCGCGCGCAACACCCTGGTGTCAACCGTAATGAGCAATCTGGGTCTAAAGCTCGCGATGCAGTCTGCAGGCATCGAGGTCATTGAAACCAAGGTTGGCGACCGCTACGTGCTCGAGCAAATTCGCCACGGAGGCTATACGCTCGGCGGCGAGCAGTCTGGCCACGTAATCTTCTCGCGCTACGCAACCACCGGCGACGGCATTCTCACCGGCATGAAGCTGGCCGCCGAGGTTGCTCGCACCGGCAAACCTCTTGCAGAGCTGGCCAAGGTCATGACCGTGTTGCCACAGGTTTTGATCAACGTGAAAGGTGTCGACAAGACCAGAGTCGATAGCGACGACGAAGTGCAGGCCGCCGTTCGCGAGGCCGAGGGCGAGTTGCACGGTTCTGGCAGGGTCTTGCTCAGGGCGTCGGGCACAGAGGCGCTAGTTCGCGTCATGGTCGAGGCCGCCGATGAGGGCTCGGCTCAGTCGTGGGCAGACCGCATTGCTCGCGTTGTTGAGCGAAGACTAGCTCTCTGAGTATTTGACGTCGAGCTTCATGCTCGGCGGAGTCATGACCATCGATCGGGTCTCAACGGCTAGAACCTTCTTGCCGAGCAGCTCTCGAACCTTGCCCACCAAAACCGACTGATCGGTTTCGACAAAGTCGACCGAAATCGTCATTCTTTTGCTCCTCGCCGACGGCAAAACCCTTGGGTGATCGATTAGGTAGATTGCCAAAACAAGCACGGCCGCATAGATCGCTTGAACGGCGAGCGAGTATCCAGGCAAACCGAGTATCAGACCTACTGAAAGACCGGCTAATAGGTAAGCCATCTCTATCCAGCCGGCTTCATCCGAGCGAAGGCGCAGAATCGAGATCACGGCAAACAGCGCAAAGCCCACACCTAGAGACAGGGTGAATGAAGCCAGCGCACCGGCTAGGGCGAACAGAGCTATGTTGATAATCGCAATCGCAATGGTCATGTCGCGGTTTCTGTGGCGGCGATAGTAGAACACGAAAGCCAGCAGCGCAATCGAGACGATGTCGAGTGCAAGGGCACCTAGAAAAGGAATGAGCGTTATATCGGCCATTAGGTTAGATTACTCTTCATGCTCACTATCTTGTCTAAGTTTCGTGTTTTTGCGGCTGCCCTCGCAACCCTTGCCTTGATTGGCGTAACTCTTCAGCCCGCGCAGGCTGTGACCACAATCAAGCTCTCAAACATCTACAGCGTTGCCAAAATCACTGAGGTCTATCTCGAGGTGCCACCTGCGAGCGAAACCTCGCTAAACAACTGGGCCACCTTGAAAACCTATGTACCGGCCAAGGTTAAGTTTGTTCAGGGAGAGCTCGAGTCAGATCAGATAAACATCGGCTTGAGGCTGAAGGGCAGCACCTCTTTGCAGCCGCTGCGCCAAAAGCCATCCATGAGAATCAAGTTCAACTGGTCAGATGCGCTCAAGGGTCAGCGGTTTCTGGGTTTGAAGAACATGACTCTGCACTCAATGACCCAAGACAACTCATTTGTGCACGAGATTGGCGCATACCGTCTCTATAACGCCATGGGTGTCGTAGCGCCGAGCACCGGATGGGCCGAGGTGTTCGTGAACGGCAAGTCGAAAGGTGTTTATGTAAACGTAGAAACTCCCGATGACATCTTCTTGAGTAAGCGCTTCAAAGACCCAACTCAGCACCTCTATGAGGGGCAAGCTTTCAACGACCTTAAGCCTGGCAATGACAACGGCGGCGAGAACGACGGTAAGTTTCTGGTTGACGA
>JBFYOO010000101.1:0-3638 GCA_041303785.1 Micrococcales bacterium | reverse complement strand
GAGAATACCGAAATGCGAAAGAAGCACGACGTGATCGTGCAACACACGTTCATTCAGATCGACAGCGCTGCCAACGAATTGCAGCGTTGGTATGGCAGCACAACAGTTGCTGAGCTTGTAGAGAATATCTCGTAATGCTCGTTCTAGGCGCGTTTATTGCCGGAGTGCTGACCACTCTTGCGCCGTGCGTCTTGCCGCTACTGCCGGTTATCATCGGCGGCTCACTAGGCAAACCATCCGCCGAAGCTCGCAGGCGCGCCTACCTGATTGCAGCTTCACTTGGCGCATCCGTGATTGTCTTCACTCTTCTTTTGAGAGCAACAACCGCACTCATCGATATTCCACAAATGACTTGGCAACTGATCAGCGGTGCGATTCTGATTGCTCTCGGCACCGTATCAATCTTTCCTAGACTCTGGGATGCCATCTCGACCAAGCTCTCGCTTCAGCGTCGAAGCGACAAACGGCTCGTTGCAGCACGTGAGCGTGGTGGCGCACTAGGCGCGATTCTCACCGGAGCGGCACTTGGCCCTGTGTTCAGCTCGTGCTCACCTCTATACATCTACGTGCTCGTAACGGTTCTGCCGGCTTCGTTTGGCGAAGGAATGTTGCTACTTGCGGCTTACACAATAGGACTGTGCGGAACCCTTCTCGTGATTGCCCTGCTTGGTCAAAAGGCCGTTGGCAAAGCACGCTGGATCGCAAACCCAGAGGGAAACTTCAAACGAGTGCTCGGCATCATTTTTGTTCTGGTTGGCATGGCCGTGATTCTCGGCCTAGACAAAGACCTTCAGTTTTGGATTCTCGAGCACTCCCCTATTCGACTATGGGAATTAGACAAGGGATTCATTCCAGGTCGCTAGCGCGCTCACATGTTTGCTAGGCGATGCTAGCCCAGCGGTCTAAACCAATCAGCAGCATGAGTGCCGCAATACCAATAGCCCATGCAGCGGTGGCAGCAGTGATGAGCAGGGCTGCACGAAATGGTTTCACACCAGCTGCAACAGCTATTGCTGCAGCAAACTGCGTGCCAACAACAACCGGCGCGAGCGCAGCCAGGCCAAAGATGCCATAGCGGTCAAACAGCTTTTGCGCCTTGGCAAAACGATCAGGCTCGCTCGAAGTTTTGTCTTTCCTCTTCGAGCGAATCCACTCTCTAATTGCTGAGCCGAGATAGGCGAACAAGAAAATCGTAAGTGCGTTGCCTGCTAACCCCGCAGTCACAACCCAGAATGGATCAAGACCAAACAGCAAACCAGCTGGGATGACCACGATGGCCTCAAGCCATGGCGTTGCGCCGGCCAGAAATACGCCGAGTAGACCGAGTTGTTCTAGGTTCATTGTTTAGCTCCAAACAGTTTGCTGAATGACGTGAGTAGTGACTCCATCGGGCCCTTTCGACCCGATTTGGCGACGAGTTTGGCGATAAGTGCCAAAGAAAGCCAGGTTGCGAAACCAATCAGAGTGACAGGCAGAACTCCGAGTTTTGCAAACAGCCCGAATCCCCATCCTGAGAATAGGGTTGCGAAAACCACTGATTGGCTCAGGTAAATCGTGAGCGAGTATTTGCCTGCCGATGACAACAGTCCAAGTTGCAACTTTCGACTTAGCAACCAGAGCACACCAACATAGCCGGCCGAGAGAATTGGTGCAGCCAGAAAGTTGATGGCGATTGAGAGCAGGTAGGTGCCATAACTGTAGTTTTCTGCAACGGCGTTCTGAATGAAAATATACGCCGAAAGCATCTGGATTGGCAGGCCGAGGGTAAGACCCCAGATAGCAAGTTTCTTCATAGTCGAAGCATTGGCGTTTTCACCGAGCGCTTTTCTGCGCGCCGCAAGAACACCCACCAGGAAGGCAACGAAGACCATCGGGCCTTGCAGCAAGAATCCGGTCGGTGCCGCGGTAAGCCAAAGCTCGAGCCTCTCAGAAATTGAGGCGATGAAATTGTCATTCGTCATCACACTTGCGAACTCATCTGTATTCAGATCTGGAAAGGACTTACCCTTCATCGCAAGAAACTGCTCGCCAAGCATGGTTAGCGCAGATACTGCGAGCAGCAAAAGACCTGATACGACATAGATGACCCATGCCCAAACCTTCAGCGTCTTATCTTTGCGAAAGTAGAAGGCAAGCAAAAGCAGACCGAACAATCCGTAGACAAACAAGATGTCGCCGAAGAACAAGAGACTGAAATGCAGAATGCCCAGCAGAACTAGCCCGACTGATCTGCCAACCCATCGACCGCGGTTTTGCTTCGAGTCTTTGAGAATGTAGTGCGCCGAATAGCCAAACAAGAAAGAGAAGAGCAGATAGAACTTGGCCTGAAACAGCGCGATAACAATAAACGCAGCCGAAGCATTTGAAAAATCGGTTAGATCTGCGCCTTCAACGTGAGATACCGGGTCTATTGCCAACAGCGGGATGTTAACAAGTGCGATGCCAAGTAACGCGAAACCTCTGAGTACGTCGGGAAAGCTATCCCTTTGAATCATTTTTTACCTTCCTTTGCAAGCTCTTGACTGATGATTGCCATTGACGGCAGCATGAACGCGTAGGCAAAGATGAGCCAGAAAACGGCCTGAATCTGAGGCCAGGTAAGCGGAAGGTTGTACGAGAAACCGTCACTTCCAGCTTGTGAGTCTGACACAACACTGAAAACTATGAGAGCAGTGGCTAAACCCATGACAATAAGAGCAAGCCAGCGATAAGCGATTACGTAGCTTCGGTCGCGAATGCGAACCAGCCTTTCGTCGAGAGCTTCTTCAGGCGCATCGGCAACTAGACGAACCGATTGACGCAGCAAGAACCAGAATGCGAACACGAGCAAGATGTAAATCAGCGATAGCGCTGTCCAGCCGTTATCGCCCACGACGATCAAGAAGACATTTCCGGCGAACAGAAATACGTTCGTTGCCACAAGAAGAAAGATTTTTGCGCCTCTAGTTCTCAGACCATCCCACTGGGTGTCGTTTAGTTGCTTCTCTACCTGCTTGACAGATGCAGTCGCCCAAGCAGCTTCTCTTGACCCACCAAAGCCCATTGATTCTAAGTAGGCCCTGCCCAGACCTCGTGCCTTGATGTACCAAAAGAAGAGTGGCAGTTCTAACACGGTCATAGCGACCAAAGTGAAGAAGAACCAGTTGGTGTCAAAGAACACCATTCTGAAAGTTGGATCTGACTGCCAAAACAGAATTGCTGACACACCTAACGGAATGAATCCGAGTGCAAAGTCAAGCCATGCCATTTTCTTGACGTCGTTGCCTGCATACTTTGGATAAATCCAAAAGTAGGCAGCGGCAAGAGTCGCCAAAATTACGAAAACTACGAGTGATTCATTCATTTACTTTTCCTCCTTGAGCCAAAAGAGCTCTTCAACAGGGGTTTTTAGTTGTTCAGCGATGCGAAGAGCCAGCACGAGCGACGGGCTGTATTCGCCGCGCTCGAGATAACCAATGGTTTGGTAGTGAACGCCGACGAGATCGGCAAGCTGCTGCCTCGATAAGCCCAAGGATGTGCGCACTTGCTCAATCTGGTTGAAGACCGGCTCTTCGGAGTTTCTGCTCATGCTTGTAGCATACATACTACATAGCATTAATGCAACAATTTACGACCTAATGATTCCTGGAGTCTTCTTC